>NZ_JACBXB010001236.1 GCF_013870575.1 Pseudonocardia pini | reverse complement strand
CCGGTGGGCGCCGGTGACCGCGGCGCTGCGCTGACGGCGGGTCAGCCGACGTGGTCGGCCAGGAACCCGCGCACCGCGGCGGTGAAGTCCGCGGGATGCTCCAGGTTCGGGTAGTGCCCGGTGCCGGGGACCGTGACGAACCGGCCCGCAGGCACCCACTCGGTGAGCCTGCGGCATCCGCCTCACGCCCGCGGGGGAGGGCGCGATCGACGCCGTCCATGCACTCGTACACGCCCTGCTCCGTGGGGTCGACGGCGGCCTGATCGGCCAGGACGTCGACGCAACCCTCCGTGTCCTGCGGGCGATGGAGGCGGCGCTGGACCGGGTGGAACGACGCGGCGCACCGGGCGTCTGAACGCCGGTGCGCCGCAGGTACCGACCGAGCCGGGGTGAGGTCAGCCCGCGGCGAACTCCTTCACGATCGCCGCGCAGAAGGCGGGCAGGTCGTCGGGGTTCCGGCTGGTGACCAGCCGCCCGTCCACGACCACCTCATCGTCGACCGGGTTGCCACCCGCGTTGCGGATGTCCGTGCGCAGGCTCGGGAACGAGGTGAGGGTCCGGCCCTTGACGAGGTCGGCCTCGACCAGCGTCCACGGCGCGTGGCAGATGGCGCCGACGGGCTTGCCCGCGTTCACCATGTCCGTGACGAACCGCAGGACGTCGGCGTCGAGGCGCAGGCGGTCGGCGTTCACCGTGCCGCCCGGCAGGATCAGGGCGTCGTAGTCCACCGCCGCCGCGTCGGCCGCGGTCCGGTCGACGGGGTAGGTCGCGCTCGGCTCGATGTCCGAGTTCATCGACCGGATCGAGTCGGTGGACAGGGAGACGAGGTCGGTGGTCGCGCCGGCGTCCTCGACCGCGCTGCGCGGCCGGGTCAGCTCGACCTCCTCGACACCGTCCGTCGCCAGGATCGCGACGCGCTTGCCGTCCAGTACTCCCATGACACGCTTCCTCTCTCTGCACCGCCGATCGCTCGGCGCGGGTGTGGGTCCCCGTTGCCGGGGT
>NZ_JACBXB010001235.1 GCF_013870575.1 Pseudonocardia pini | reverse complement strand
CGTGGAGCCCTCGGCCGCCGAGCCGCCCCGCGTCCCGGACATCAAGACGCCCAAGACGCCCAAGCCGCCCTTCGAGGCGCTGACCGCGGCCGAGCGTTTCGGCTGGGGCACCCCGCTGCCGGAGTCGGACGAGTTCGACTACACCGGGCAGCCCGACCCGGCGAAGTGGGAGAACATCGACGGCTGCTGGGCGGGCCACGACGGCAACGGCCTGCGCTGCGGGGCCAACAGCACCGTCGACGGCGAGAAGCTGATCCAGAAGGGCAACGCGAACGGCGACACCGGCTGGCTGGCCTCCAAGCTCGACCAGCAGTACGGACGCTGGGAGGCGCGGGTCCGGTCCTTCAACACCGGCGACTCCGGCAACGACTACCACCCGCTGCTGATCGTCTGGCCCGAGTCCGACAGCTGGCCGCAGGACGGCGAGTACGACTTCCTGGAGAACCAGGCCCCCGGCGAGGAGTGCGCCAACGCGTTCATCCACTACCCGCACCCGAACATGCCGGTCCAGCAGGAGTTCCTCGAGGAGGAGAACTGCGGGGCGCCGCTGTCGGAGTGGCACACCATCGCCTTCGAGTGGACGCCCGAGCACGTGCGGGGCTTCGTCGACGGCAAGGAGTGGTACACGCTGAAGGACGGTGCGGGCCCCGGCGGTCGGAAGAACATCCAGGACATGCCCTCGGGGCACCTGACGATCCAGTTCGACAACTTCTACGGCGGCGGCATGCGCGAGGCCAACTACGAGATCGACTGGGTCCGGATGTACACCCTCGACCCGGTCGACCCCCAGCCCGGCGCGGGTGCGGGCGGCGGCGCGGGTGACGACGCGGGTGCCGGCCCGGCCGAGGCTCCTGCGAACACCCCGGCGAACACCCCGGCGGACGCTCCGGCCGACGCCCCTGCCGAGGCTCCGGCGGACACCCCGGCCGACGCTCCGGCTGATGTCCCGGCTGATGTCCCGGCCGATGTCCCGGCGCCCTCGGACTCGCCACCCCGACGGCGA
>NZ_JACBXB010001234.1 GCF_013870575.1 Pseudonocardia pini | reverse complement strand
CCACGAGGCCTACGTCTGCTCGCTGTGCCTCGCAGGCCGCCATGTCCGGGCGCTCGAAGGACTCGCCGCAGACGTGGCAGTCCAGCGCCACGCCGGACGGGTTGCCGTGCTCGTCCAGCATGGGCAGGTCGATGCCGTCGGGGGCGCGGCGCAGGTCGATCGCGGCGAAGCCCAGGCCGAGCCGGGCCATCAGCGCCCGCAGCCGGAGCGTGAGGTCCCTGGACAGCTCGGTGGCCTCCCGTTCGACGGCGAACACCCGGTCCCCGACCACCGTCACCCGCAGGTGCACACCGGGCACGGGGTGTCGGAGGACCACCGTGGGAGCCCCGGTGCACACGACCTGGTCGCCGGTTCGCCGGAACTCGCGGACCGCCTCGGGATCGTTCGTGACCAGGGTGTCCGGCACCCGCAGTCCCACGTCGTGCGCGACGGCCCACTGCAGGGGGCCGTGGCACGCCGCCTCGTCCCGGCGGGGGTCGTTGACCCAGGCGCACGGCAGCGCGTCGAGCACCGCGCGGACCACCTGCGCCGTCCCGCTCGACGCGACCGCCGGATCCACCCGCCACCACCCCACCCGCACCTCGGCGGCGTCGACGCGGCCGAGGTCGGTGTCGAAGGCGTACCGGGGCTCACCGACCCCGAATCGGGCGACGAGGGTCGCCCGCGCCGGGAAACGGGCGAGATCCAGCACCGCGACCCGGTGCTCGGCGGCCCGGAGCCGGTCCACGACCAGCCGGGTGTGCCCGTCCGTCGGGTCGGAGACCACGAGGATCACCGCACCCCCTCGCGCCCGTCGCCCATCTGGTTCCTCCCCGTGCCGACACCGACCACAGGGAGGAGGGTCGGGGTGGGCGGGAGATACAGCGGGCCGAGCGACCGGCACACTGGTCCGGTGAGGACGGTCCTGTCGGCGACACTCCTGCTCGTGCTCGTGCTGACGGGCTGCGGCAGCACCCTGGAGCGCCGCGCCACCGAGGGGCTGGCGGACGAGTGGACGGCGGGCC
>NZ_JACBXB010001233.1 GCF_013870575.1 Pseudonocardia pini | reverse complement strand
CGGAGGTGGCGGCGGCGCTGACCGCGGGCGGCGGCGAGCTGCTGGAGGCCGTGCGCCTGTTCGACGTCTACACCGGCGACCAGGTCGGCGAGGGCAAGCGCAGCCTGGCGTACAGCCTGCGCTTCCGCGCCCCGGACCGCACCCTCACGAACGAGGAGGCCAACGCCGCCCGGGACGCCGCGATCGCCGAGGCCGCAGCCCGCGTGTCCGCCGTCCAACGCTGAACCCAGCGCAGCATGACGCGGGTCAGTCGACGCCCTTGCCGGTGAGGCCCACGGCGTCGGTCAGGCGCCCGCCGAGGAACGGCAGGATCCCCCAGAGCGCGAACGCCCAGCTGCCCATCAGCGGGAACAGCGGGATGGACACCAGGAAGGACGCGGCGGTGACCGCCGAGGACACCCAGCCCCCGCGCAACCAGTAGCGCGGGGTCTCCGGGATGAACGCCCTGGAGCGCCGCAGGACGAGCACCATCGCCGCGAACGTGGCGGTCTGCAGCGTCTGGGCCAGCGCGTAGATCCCGAACCGCGGGAAGTCGATGTGCTCCTCGGAGATGAACCGGGTGAGGAACGGCGTCAGCACGATCAGCAACAGCCAGAACATGTTGAGCCAGATGATCCCGGTGTCGGCCCGGCCGACGTAGCGGAACAGCCGGTGGTGGCTGATCCAGTGCCGGGCGATCACCGCGAAGCTGATCAGGAACGCCAGGTACTCGCCCCAGTTCGCGGCGAAGCCCGCCGCCAGCGCGGCGGCCGTCTCACCCTCGGGGACCTGCAGCTCGATCGCGAGCAGGGTGATCGCGATGGCCACGACGGCGTCGGAGAAGAACGTCAGCCGCTCCGCCGCGCCGCGGTCGGTCCCCTCGAAGTCGGTCGCGGCGTCCTGATCGGACGCGGGGTCGCTCATGGCGATCGACCTTAAGGGTCAACCGGGCAGCCGGGCGAGAGCCCGCCGGGCCGCCTCGGCCCACCGCGTGTCGTCCGGGTCGCGCTCGGCGACGGCGATCG
>NZ_JACBXB010001232.1 GCF_013870575.1 Pseudonocardia pini | reverse complement strand
CGAGCACACCCGCGGCTTCCATCCCGACGGGCCCGCCGACCCGTCGGGCTTCGCGGCGATGGCCTGCGACGAGCTGTTGGTGCACACCGACGACGCGGCGCACGGGCTCGGCCTCACCTTCGAGCCCGACGCCCACCTGGTCGCCCACGTCGTCCGGCGGCTGTTCCCGTGGGCGCCGCACCACGAACGCTCCTGGCCCACGCTGCGGTGGGCCAACGGCCGCGCCGCGCTCGGCGACCGCCCGCGGCTGGAGAGGTGGAAATGGCACTGCGCCCCGCTCGAGGAGTGGGACGGCACCACCCCCTGACCGGGCGAACGGCACTCTCGCTCACTAGGAATGAGCGAGAGTGCCGTTCGCTCAGGTGTCAGAGGGCCTGCTCGGCCGCTCGGTCGACGCGGCGGTGGTAGCGCTCGCCCGCCTTGCCGCCCGCGATCGCCCCGATCAGCGCGACGACCGCGACGATCAGCAGTGCGATCACGCCGGTCCAGGTGAAGGCGCTGCCGGACAACGCGATCCCGGGCACCCGCAGGGCCGCGAAGATCGACTCGGTGCTGCCGGTGACCGCCGTGGCGATCGTGACGGCCGCGGTGACGACCAGCCCCATCGCCCAGACCGCGAAGCCGTTGCGCGCGCCGTCGAAGCGGGCGAGCCTGCCCGCCACGTACCCGCCTGCGGCGTAGGCCAGCAGCATCACGACGATCGCGACGACGCCCCCGGTGATGCCGAGCAGCCGCGGGTCCTGCCCGGGGGCGGCGCCGAGGTCCGGGGAGATCCCCGCGAGCCGCACGACGAGCGCGGCCACGGCCGTGAGCAGCACCGTGAGCCCCACGGCGACCAGCCAGCCGAAGAAGGCGGAGCCGATCTTGAACCCGCCGAAGCGCTCGTGCTGGTACTCGTGGGCCGCCGTGAGGGCGCCGCGGCTGGTGAAGTGGTGGGCCAGCTCGGGTCCCGGCTCGGCCTTCTCGATCGAGCGGCTGGGCAACTCGACCATGTCCCTGGCGGTCGGCCAGA
>NZ_JACBXB010001231.1 GCF_013870575.1 Pseudonocardia pini | reverse complement strand
CGGCGGCCGGCCCGCTCGGCGTGGCCGGGCAGCCCAGCGGGAACATCGACATCTCGGACAAGCTCAGCGCCGCGTTGCCCACCTACCTGGCCGTGGTCGTGGGGCTCTCGCTGCTGATCATGGTCCTGGTGTTCCGCTCGATCGTCGTCCCGGTGACGGCGACGATCGGGTTCGTCCTGTCCTACTTCGCCGCGATGGGCGCGGTCGTCGCGATCTACCAGTGGGGCTGGCTGGGCGCGGTGTTCGGGGTGCACGACCCCGGCCCGGTCCTGAACTTCCTGCCCACGATCCTGGTCGGCGTCCTGTTCGGGCTGGCGATGGACTACCAGCTCTTCCTGGTCTCGGGGATGCGCGAGGCGTTCGTGCACGGCGCACCCGCCCGGCGGGCGGTGACCGAGGGACTCGCGGCCGGACGGGTGGTGGTCACGGCCGCCGCGATCATCATGTTCTCGGTCTTCGGCGGGTTCGTGTTCTCCCACCTCTCGATGGTCCGGCCGATCGGCTTCGGCCTGGCCTTCGGCGTCCTGCTCGACGCGTTCGTGGTCCGGATGCTGGTCATCCCCGCCGTCCTGCACCTGGCCGGGGACGCCGCCTGGTGGCTGCCCCGATGGCTCGACCGCATCCTCCCCGACGTCGACGTGGAGGGCGCCGAGCTGGAGCGCGGCGCGACCGTCCCCACCCAGCGCACGGCGGAGCAGACCCCCACCCCCACCCCCGTCCCGGAGCCCCACCCCTGACCCACCTGTGAGCGACTACCGCCGCTCACGACGGGCGAGGGCGGCGTGCGCGGCCGCGACCGCCTGGGCCGCGTAGCCGCCCCCGAACAGGACGGCGTGGACGAGCAGCGGGAACAGCTGGTGGAGCGGGATCCGGGCCCGCCAGCCCTCGGCCAGCGGCGCCACCTCGTCGTAGGCGGCGAGGACGGTGTCGAGGTGGGGGAGGCCGAAGAGCGCCAGCATGGCGAGGTCGCTCTCCCGGTGCCCGCCGTGCGCCGCCGGGTCGATCAGCCACGC
>NZ_JACBXB010001230.1 GCF_013870575.1 Pseudonocardia pini | reverse complement strand
GGTGCTGCTTACCGGAGGTGAGGAGAGAATTTATAGCGACCGCTGGAGGTTAGCGCAACCCCGACTGCAGAAAATCCTGCGAGGGACGGGCTACGGTCCTCGCGTGACCGGTGCACCGGGTTCGAGCTGGGTGGAGGTGCTCCGTGGCGTCGTCGACCGGTCGCACCTGATCACGGGGGACCAGCTGTCGCCGATGGTCGACTCCTTCGTCCGCGGCGTGGACCTGACGGCCGAGGTGTACCTCGTCGACCTGGGGCAACGGGTGCTGACGCCGGTGCGGGCGGACGGGGACGCCGCGCTGCCCGTCGAGACCGGTGCGGCGGGTCGGGCCTACCTCGCGGCGCGGGCGGACGAGGTGCTCCAGGAGCAGCCCGAGCCGCTCCGGTTCGTCACCGCGGTCCTGGCGACCCTGGACACCCGCACCGGGGTACTCGAGTACCTGCTCGCGGGGCACCCGGCTCCGCTGCTCATTCGGCGGGGACGGCTGCGCAAGAAGCTGGATCACCCGCCGCGCCCGCCGCTGGGGGTCGGCGGCGGCAGGCCGGGGGAGACCGCGCGGGAGCGGCTCGAGCCCGGGGACCGGCTGCTGCTCTACTCCGACGGCATCACCGAGGCCCGCGACGAGGCCGGGGAGTTCTTCGGCGAGCGCAGGCTCGTCGAGCTCACCGAACGGGCGGAACGAGACGGCCTCGGCGCCCCCGAGACCCTTCGCCGACTGGGGGCCGCGGTGCTCGAGCACCAGCAGGGGAAGCTGCAGGACGACGCCACCCTGCTCCTCGTCGACTGGTCCGCCGCCGCCCACGAGCGGCTCCTGCCCTCCTTCCGCTGACCTCCCGCGCCCACCACTGCGCACCGAGCAGGGCCATCAGGGCCGCTCGACCGGCAGGGCACCGTGGTACAGGAGCTCCGCCGCGGCGTGGGCCTGCGCCGCGGGCACACCGCTGCCCGGGCCAGCAGCAACGGCCCGAGCATGCCGAGCAGGAGGTGTCCGCCCACGTGGACCCGCAGGTCGCCGC
>NZ_JACBXB010001229.1 GCF_013870575.1 Pseudonocardia pini | reverse complement strand
CACCTCTACCGGGGTCGTGGCGGACTCCGCGGAGCCGGTGCTGCCGGGCGTCGCGCTGGTGGGCGGTGGTCCCGGGGACCCCGAGCTGATCACCGTGCGCGGGCGCAGGCTGCTCGCGCGGGCGGACGTCGTGGTGGCGGACCGGCTCGGTCCCCGCGACCTGATCGAGGAGCTGGGCCCGGACGTCGAGGTCGTCGACGCCTCCAAGATCCCCTACGGCCGCGCGATGGCCCAGCAGCGGATCAACGACCTGCTGGTCGAGCACGCGCAGGCCGGGAAGTTCGTGGTGCGGCTCAAGGGCGGTGACCCGTTCGTCTACGGCCGCGGGTTCGAGGAGGTCCAGGCGTGTGCGGCCGCCGGCGTGCCGGTGACCGTGGTGCCGGGGATCACGAGCGCGTTCGCGGCGCCCGCCGTGGCCGGCGTGCCGGTCAGCCACCGCGGGGTGGCACACGAGATCGTGGTGGTCTCCGGGCACGTCGCGCCGGACGACCCGCGCAGCCTCGTCGACTGGCCGGCGCTCGGGCGCCTGAAGGGCACGATCGTGCTGATGATGGCCGTGGAGCGGATCGGGCTCTTCGCCGAGGCCCTGATCACACACGGCCGCCCGGCGGACACCCCGGTCGCGGTGATCCAGGACGGCACCACCCGGATCCAGCGCACGCTGCGGTCGCGGCTGGACGGCGTGGCGGCGGACATCGAGGCGCACGAGATCAGCCCGCCCGCGATCGTGGTCGTGGGGCCGGTGGCGGGGCTGCGGCCCGAGGGATGACCCTGCTCGTCCGGCATGGCGAGAGCACGTGGAACGCCGCCGGGTTGCTGCAGGGGAGCACCCAGACCGTCGGGCTGACGGCGCGGGGTCGCGCGCAGGCCCGTGCCGCGGCGGATTGGATCCGGGTACCGCCCGCCACGCGGATCCTCACCAGTCCGCAGCTCCGGGCGACCGAGACCGCGCGGATCCTCGCCGAGCACCTCGGGCTGCCGGTCCACGAGTGCCTCGAGCTGCGGGAACAGGCGCACGG
>NZ_JACBXB010001228.1 GCF_013870575.1 Pseudonocardia pini | reverse complement strand
AGCATCGCCACACGACGACATCCGAGGAGGAGGGCGGCCCCCCGACGCAGTACGGCTCGCCGCTGCTCGACGACCCGGAGGACGAGGACTACGAGTCCCCCGCGGGACTCGGCGGCCGCCCGCAGCGGGACGCGGACCGCGTCGACGCCGAGGAGGAGGACGAGGGCACGCCCCAGGGCTGGGCCGTCGTCATCGGGCAGTGGATCGCGGGTGCGCTGGTCGGCGCCGCCGTGTGGGTCGGCTTCCGCTACCTCTGGTTCAACCTGCCGGTCGTGGCGCTCGCCGCGGCGGTGATCATCACCGTCGGGCTGGTGCTCGGCGTCCGCGCGCTGCTGCGCAACGACGACCTGCGGACCACCGTCTTCGCCGTCGGCGTGGGGCTGCTGCTCACCGTCTCCCCGGCGATCCTGGTACTCCTGGAACGGTGAGCCCCACGCCGACGGTCGCGCTGTCGACCGCCTCGGTCTATCCCGAGCCCGCCGCGGCGGCGTTCGAGCTGGCTGCCGAGCTGGGGTACGACGGCGTCGAGCTGATGGTGTGGACCGATCCGGTCTCGCAGTCGGTCCCCGCCGTGCGCAGGCTCTCCGAGCGGTACGGGGTGCCGGTGGCGGCGGTCCATGCGCCCTGCCTGGCCGTGACGCAGCGGGTGTGGGGCTCCGATCCCGTCGCCCGGATCCGCCGGTCCGTCGCGGCCGCCGAGCACTTCGGCGCCCGGACCGTGGTGCTCCACCCCCCGTTCCGCTGGCAGCGCCGGTACGCGGCCGTGTTCGCCGACGAGGTGGCGCGGGCCGGGGAGCGGGCGGGCGTGCGGCTCGCCGTCGAGAACATGTTCCCGGTGTCCCGCATGGGGGTCCGGACCGTCCCGTACGCGCCGGGGTTCGACCCGACGGAGGTCGGGCACCGCCACTACACGCTCGATCTCTCGCACACCGCCGCGGCGGGCTCGGACGCGCTCGCCCTGCTCGACCGGATGGGCGAGGGCCTCGTCCACCTGCACCTCACGGACGGGTCCGG
>NZ_JACBXB010001227.1 GCF_013870575.1 Pseudonocardia pini | reverse complement strand
GGTCCGAGACCTCCAGCATGACCGGCAGCTCCCCGCGCTCCGACTCGCGGATCGCGGTGAGGACCGGGGAGTCGTCGGCCAGCAGGAGGACGGCGGACCCGTCGGCGTGCAGGTGGTGCACGAGGGGCACGACGGGTTCGGGCGCGCCGGTCCCGACGAGTGCCGCCTCCCCGCCGCGGGTCGCCACGCTGCGGGCGCGTTCCGCGTCCGTCGGGGCCGGCGGGCGCCGGAGCCGGGTCTGTCCCACGATGCTCTCCTTGGGTTAGGTGAGGCTAAGTTAGCTGCCGGTTCCGGTGGCTGTCCAGAGTCCGTGGCGGGGACCCCTTTGTCGGGACGACGTGAACGGCCGGTTAGCGTCATCTCCCGTGACGACCGTGCCCTCGGGATCCTCTGCCGACCCGTGGCCGATCCGTCCCCTGTTGGCGGGCCTCGTCGACGACGCGAGCCTGGTCCAGCCGCGGCTGGCCGCCCCGAGCATCGACGCGGTGGTGGCCCGCTACCTCTCCGCCCGCGACGGCGGCTACGGGGGCATGATCGGCCATCTCGTGTGCCCCGTCTCCCGGCTCCCGCAGCTGGTCACGGAGCTGGCCCGGTCGGCACCGTCTCGTCCGGTGGACCTCGCGCTCGTGGTGGACACCGGGCTCGGGGCCGTGCCGAAGGCGCTCTCCACCGTGTTCTCCCGGTCGAGCCTGCTGACCCCCCGCACGGTCGAGACGGCCGCGCCCCCGGACGTCGACGCCGTCTGGCTGGAGCGGGTCTCGGAGTTCGTGCCGGACGAGGTCACCGCCGTCGTCGAGCCGCGGCGGCCGCTGGAGGGCACCCCGAAGGAGCTCGAGGCCTGGCTCGACGCCGTGGGCAAGGTCGCCGCGCACGGCTGTACGCCGAAGCTGCGCTGCGGCGGGCAGCGCGTGTCGGACATCCCGACCGTGGAGGAGGTCGAGCGGTTCCTCGAGGCCACCGTCGGCGCCGACCACGGGTTCACCGCGATCGGGCTGCGAGAGGCCGTGCGGCCGAGCGCGG
>NZ_JACBXB010000122.1 GCF_013870575.1 Pseudonocardia pini | reverse complement strand
TCGTCGGCGGACGGGTGCGGCCACGACCCCGCCGCGAGGATCTCGGAGAGCCGGCCGCCCCGAGGATGTCCGACTCGCGCGTCGAGAGTGGGGGACTCGCGCGTCGGGGGTGGGGGACTCGCGAGGGCCGTGAGGAGGCGACGATCGTAGAGGTTGCCGCCGCTGGGGCGGCTGGGGTCGTCGACGTCCGCGGGGAGGACCGCGTGGACGGTCGACGGCCGCACCACCCCTACGACCCCATGAGCGTCGGCCACCCTCACAGCGATCTCTCGTAGCTCGCCCAGGCGATGTGGGACTCGTGCAGGGTCACCACCAGCGCGGTCAGCCCCCGCGCCCCCGGCCCCAGCTCGTCCGCGGCGATCCGCCCGGCCAGCCGGTCCGCGACGACCTGCGCGAGGAACTCCGTGGAGGTGTTCCGCCCCGCGAACTCCGAGACGTCGTCGAGGTTGCGGTAGGTCAGCTCCGCCAGGACCGCCTTCAACGCCTCGGACGCGAGCCCGATGTCGACGACCAGGTCGTCGGCGTCCAGCTCGGGACGGCGGAAGGTCGCGTCCACCACGAACGTGGCGCCGTGCAGGCGCTGGGCGGGCCCGAAGACCTCGCCGGTGAAGCTGTGGGCGACCATCATGTGGTCCCGCACCGTGATCCCGAACACCCGTGCCTCCTGCGTACGACCCGTCAGTAGGTGACACGGACCAGGAGGCCGGACGGTTCACCGAGGACCGCGGGAAGTTCCGCGGGCAGATCCTCGAACGCCACCGTGCCCGTGACGAGGGCATCGAACCGCGGGTCGGCCAGCAGCCGCAGGGCGACCCCCATCCGGTCGGTGTAGCCCCACCGGGCCCGGCGCGCGGGCGCGACCATCCCGACCTGCGACGAGCGCACGGCCAGCCGCCGCGGGTGGAACGCCCCGCCGAGGGAGACCGAGACCGGGCGGTCCCCGTACCAGGACAGCTCGATCACCTCACCCTCCGTGCCGAGCAGCTCCAGGGACTCCTGCAGGCCCGCCGAGCTCCCGGAGGTGTGGAACACCAGGTCGCAGTCCCCCGAGGCCTCGCCCGGCCGCACCCACCGCGCCCCCCAGGCCGACACGACGGACCGGTCCAGCGGGTCCACGACCTCCACCCGCGCCCCGGGGATCCCCGCGAGCAGCGCGGCCACACAGCAGCCGACCATCCCTCCGCCCACGACGGCGACCCGGTCCCCCACCCGCGGCGCCGCGTCCCACAGCGCGTTGACGGCCGTCTCGACCGTCCCGGCGAGGACCGCGCGCGCGGGCGGCACGGAGGCGGGCACGGGGACGACGGCCGAGGCGGGCACCACGTACTCGGTCTGGTGCGGGTACAGGCAGAACACCGGCCGGCCGGACTCCAGCACACCGACGTTGAGGTAGCCGTACTTCACCGGCCCCGGGAAGTCCCCCTCCTGGAACGGAGCGCGCATCTCGGCGGCCTGCGCCGCGGGCACCCCGCCGCGGAAGACCAAGGCCTCGGTCCCCCGGCTGACCCCGGAGTACAGGGTCCGGACCACGACGTCGTCGGGGCCGGGTTCGGGCAGCTCGCCGTCGCGGATCTCGAGGTGGCCGGGCGAGGCCAGCCAGAGCGCCCTCATCGGGGGAAGTACTGCAGGAACATCAGGTCGCCGATCTGGCGGGACTTGCCGAGCGTCATCCGGTTCGCCGGGCCCTGCGGGAAGGCGGCCGCGTTCACGAACCGCGGCGCCCGCGGCTGCCCCACGAAGAACGGCGCGTAGACGACGTGCAGCTCGTCCACCACCCCCGCCGAGAGGAACAGGGTGTGCACGGCACCCCCGCCCTCCACCATCAGCCGCTCGACGCCCCGTCCGCGCAGGTCCGCGAGCATCCGGTGCAGGTCCAGCGGGTCGCCCGCGCCGACGACCCGCGCGACCGGCCCGAGCGTCGACTGCAGGACCGGGGCCTGCGCGTCGCAGGTGTAGACGTAGCGCGCGGCGTCGCCCGTGGTGAAGAACCGCGCCGCCGGGTCGACCTTGCCGGTGCGGGTCAGCGTGACCTTGGCGGGCGAGGGCGTCCGCCCCGCCGCGACCCGGGCCTCGCGACGCTCCGCCGAGCGCACCAGCAGGCGGGGGTCGTCGGCACGGATCGTCCCCGCCCCGACCAGCAGCGCGTCCGCCCAGGCCCGGACCTCGTCCACGCGGTCGAGGTCCTCCGGATCGGAGAGGATCAGGCGGGCCTCGGCGACGTCGTCGATGTACCCGTCGAGGGACACTGCCGCCGAGGCGATCACGTACGGGCGCTCGGTCACGGACCCGATGGTGCCTCCTCGGGGGCCCGGGAGACCATGGCCGGGGTCTCCCTGCGCCGAGTGGACCAGTACCGGATGCGGCTACAGCAGGTCTCTGACCGCGGCGAAGGTCGCAGTGACGTCCTCCAGCCAGAACTCGTGGTGCAGCTCGGGGACGTGACGGATCTCCCAGCCCGCCTCGGCGAGCTCGGCGGCGAGGGTGTCCGGCACCACGCTCGGCCCCTCGGCGGAGAGGACGACCGTCGAGGGCACCGGCGGCGGGCCCGGGGTCAGCGGATGGCGCGTGACGTCCCGGAACGTCGGGATCAGCACGCCGCGCGCCGTCCCGGCCCGCGCCTCCTCGATCAGGGCCCGGTCCTCGGGGGCGAAGCGGGAGCGGATGCGCGCCCGCCCCGGCATCGACGCGAGCGCCACCGCCCCCATCGTGACCGCGGGCACGGCCCAGAACCAGCGCGCGGTCGGCAGCCCCAGCCGGAACCCGGGATCCAGGTACACCGCCCGCCGCGGCGCGAGCCGCTCGGCCGCCGCGGCCACGACCGCACCCCCCAACGAGTGTCCGACGACGGCGTCGAGGCCCGTCGGCAGCGTCTCCACCAGGTCTGCGGCGTACTCGGCGAGGGTGTAGCCGGCGCCCGCCGGGCTGGTGCCGTGCCCCCGCAGGTCGACGGTGGTCACGGACCGGCCGCCGACCGCGAGGATCTTCCCGACCAGCGGCTGCCAGGTCTTCCCGGAGCCGCCCAGGCCGTGGACCAGCGCGATCCGGCGCGGCCCCGTGCCGTGGACGGCGGTGCGCAGCCTCACCGACGGGCCCGCCGCAGCACCCAGGTCACGATGGCGGCGGAGACCATCGCGGCCCCGACGACCCACAGCCCGGCCTTGTTGTCCCCGGTCGCATCGGACAGCGCGCCGGTGACGTACGGCGCCACGAACCCGGACATGTTGCCGAGCGAGTTGATCAGCCCGATCCCGGCCGCCGCGGCGGCCCCGGTGAGATAGGCGGTGGGCAGCGACCAGAAGCCGGGCAGGGCCGCGAGCACGCCGCAGGCACAGATCGTCACGGCCACGATCGCCAGCCACGGGTCGTTCAGGTACAGGGCGACCGGGATGGCCAGGCCGCCGACCAGCGCGGGGACGGCCACCCGGACCGTCGGGTTCGTCGTGCGGCGGGTCCACACGATCATGGCCACGAGCCCGACGGCGTACGGGATCGCCGTGATCAGGCCCTGCTGGACCGTGGTGAACGACGTGCCGTACTGCGCCGCGAAGCCCTTGACGATCGTCGGGAGGAAGAAGCTCAGCGCGTACAGGCCGTAGACCACGCCGAAGTACACCCAGCTCAGCGCCAGCACGCGCGGGCTCCTGAGGGCCCCGAGCACCGACTTCGGACCCTCGCCGGAGACCTCCGCGCCCTCCGCGGCGACGGCCCGTTCCAGCGCGTCGCGCTCCTCCTGCGGCATCCAGGTCGCCTTCGACGGCCGGTCGGTGAGCAGGAACCACACCGCGACGGCCAGCAGGATCGCCGGGATCCCCTCCAGCAGGAACATCACCCGCCAGCCGGACAGGCCGAACAGCCCGTCGCCGTGCTCGATGATCAGCGTCGAGACGATGGCGCCCAGCGCCGTGGAGATCGGGATGGCCGTCATGAACCAGGCGGTCATCCGGGCGCGCTGCGCAGCCGGGAACCAGTAGGTCAGGTACAGGATGATGCCCGGGAAGAACCCGGCCTCGGCCACGCCGAGCAGGAAGCGCAGCACGATCAGCACGGTGGCGTTCGGGGTGAACGCCATGGCCGTGGCCACGATCCCCCAGGTCACGAGGATGCGGGCGATCCACCGGCGGGCGCCGAAGCGGTGCAGCAACAGGTTGCTGGGCACCTCCAGCAGCAGGTAGCCGATGAAGAACACCCCGGCCGCGATCCCGAACATCGTGGCCGAGAGCCCGAGCTCGTCGTTCATCCCGTTCGGCCCCGCGAACCCGATGTTCACGCGGTCCAGGTAGTTCACGAAGTACAGCAGGATGAGCAGCGGGACCAGCCGCCGTCCCGCCCGGCGCACGCCGGACCGGACCAGCCGTTCCTCCCTGCCGACCGCGGTGTCGGAGGTCATGGGCGCTCCCTCTCAGAAGACCTTGCCGGGGTTGAGGATGCCCCGTGGGTCGAGGGCCTGCTTGACGGAGCGGTGCATGTCCAGCACGACCGGGCTCAGCTCGGCGACGAGCCCCGGCTTCTTCAGCAGCCCCACGCCGTGCTCGCCGGTCACGGTGCCGCCCAGCTCCAGCGCGGCGGCCACGATGTCGTCGAACGCGAGCTGGGCGCGGGCCTTGGCGGCCTCGTCGCCGGGGTCGACGACCAGCAGCGGGTGCAGGTTGCCGTCCCCGGCGTGGGCGATGTTGGCGATGGTGATGCGGTGGTCGGTGGCGGCCTTCTCGATGCGCCCCAACATCTCCGGGACGCGCCCTTTCGGCACGCAGACGTCCTCGGTGAGGACCGGGCCGAGGCGCTCCAGCGCGGGGTACGCGAGCCTGCGCGCGGCGAACAGGGCCTCGGACTCCGCCTCGTCCGTGGAGCGCACCGCGTAGGTCGCCCCCGCGCCCTCGAAGCACGCGACCATCCGCTCCGCGGCCAGCTCGCCCGCGGCGCCGGGCTCGTCCAGCCTGGCCAGCAGGACGACCTCGGCCTCCACCGACAGCCCCATGTTCTTCCAGGCGTCGACGGCCGCGAGGCAGTGCCTGTCCACCAGCTCCAGCGCGGCCGGGGTCAGGCCCGCTGCGGCGCTCGCGGCGACCGCCTCGCCCGCGTCCACGATGGACGCGAAGTAGCCCGCCACGGTGATCGCGGGCGGCGGCAGCGGACGGAGCTTCACGGTGACCTCGGTGACGATCCCGAGCGTCCCCTCCGACCCGACGACGAGCCCGGCGAGGTCGTAGCCCGCCACGCCCTTCGCGGTGCGCCTGCCGAGCCGGACGAGCTCGCCGGTGCCCGTGACCATCTGGAGGCCGAGGACGTAGTCCCTGGTCACGCCGTACTTCACGCAGCACAGCCCGCCCGCGTTCGTCGCGACGTTGCCGCCGATCGTGGACCACGGCGAGCTGGCGGGGTCCGGGGGGTACCAGAGCCCCTCCTTCGCGACGGCGGCGCGCAGGTCGTCGTTGACGACGCCCGGCTGGACCACCGCGAGCCGCTCCAGCGGGTCGATCTCCAGCACCCGGTCCATCCGGTCCAGGGCGAGCACGATGCCGCCGTCGACCGCGTTGGCGCCGCCGGAGAGCCCGGTGCCCGCACCGCGCGCGACGACCGGGACCGAGTGCCGGTAGCAGGCCGCGACGACGCTCTGCACCTCCTCGGCCGTCAGCGCCCGGACGACGGCGAGCGGGCGGCCCACCGGGGCCCACTCGGCGTCGTCGTGGGAGAGGGACGCCGTCACGTCCGGGTCGGTGAGGACCCGGTCCGCGGGGATCCCGAGCTCGTCGAGGATCGTCATCGGCTCAGTCCACCACACCCGGTGAGCGGCGATGCCCGCTAGAGCGGACTGCTAGAGCGGACAGCGCCACTCACAAGGCTCCCAGGGCCTCTGCGGCCTGCCCCCGGAAGCGCGCCACGTTCGCCAGCTTGATGTCCTCGTAGCCCTTGACCTCGTCGGCCAGCTCGGCGATCGCCACGACCTGCGCCACGTTGTCCGCCGTCAGCCGCTCCAGCGCGGCCCGGACCAGGGCCTGGTACTCGCCGACCAGCTCGCGCTCCACGCGTCGGACACAGGCGTAGCCGAAGAGGTCGAACGCCGTGCCGCGCAGGCCCTTCGCGGCGCGGAGCCCGCGGAACGCGACCTCCGCAGCCCGCCCGGACAGCCGGATCTTGGTCCTCATCCCCAGCGCCCGCAGGACCGGCGGGTGCAGCAGGACCGACGTGCGGGCGTCGGGCCCGAACTCCGCGTCCCGACGCGCCTTCTCGACCGGGTCGAGGTGCAGCCGCGCCACCTCGTACTCGTCCTTGTACGCCATCAGCTTGTGCAGACCACGGGCGTAGGCGACGCCGACCTCCTCGCCACCCAGCGCCGCGACCCGGCGGACCTCCTCGGCGTACCGTCCGGCCAGCGCGGCGTCCTGGAAGCCGGTGAGGTCCTCGACGCGGACCGCCAGCACCTCGTCCAGGGTCTCGGCCCGCACGACCGGGGTCTGCGGGTGGACCGCGGCGCGCACGGCGTCGGCGTCGAGCACGGCGGCGCGGCCCCAGCGGAACGCCGCGAGCGTCTGCTCCACGGCGGACCCGTTGAGCCGGATGGCCTCCTCCAGCGCGTCGGCGGAGACCGGCAGGCAGCCGGCCTGGTAGGCCGCACCGAGCAGCAGCATGTTGGTGGGCATGTGGTCGCCGAACAGGGCCTCGGCCAGCGCCTGGGCGTCCACGGCGACGACGTCCGCCACCGCGTCGGCGATCCGGGAGACGGCCTCGTCGGCCGCACCCGGCAGGAGGAGCCGACCGCTGACCATCGCCGCGGTGGGCACGATTGCGGTGTTCAGCACGGCCACGGTGTGCCCGGCCCGCGCGGCAGCCAGGTTCGCCGGGTCGGCCGCGCCCAGGACGTCGAACCCGATGAGCACGTCCGCGGTCCCGCGGGACGCCCGCAGCGCCCCGCGGACCGGCTGCTTGGCGATCCGCACGTCCGAGACGACGGGCCCGCCCTTCTGCGCCAGCCCGACCTGCTCCAGCCCGGCGGCGAACCGGCCGTCGACGTGCGCGGCCATCTGCAGGATCTGCGAGGCGGTGACCACGCCGGTGCCGCCGATGCCGGGCATCCGGACGAGGGTCTCGATGCCGTCGAAGCGCGGCTCGGGCTCGGTCAGCGCGACCGGCAGCTCCGGGACGACCCGCCGTACCGTGCCCGGCTCGACCAGCAGGAACGACGGACAGTCGCCCTTGAGGCAGGAGAGGTCGGAGTTGCAGGAGGACTGGTGGATGTGGGTCTTGCGACCGAACTCCGTGGCCACCGGCTGCACCGACAGGCAGGTCGACTGGTCCCCGCAGTCCCCGCAGCCCTCGCACACCCGCTCGTTGATCACGACCTTCTCGGCCGGGGTCGGCAGCTTCCCGCGCTTGCGGAGCCTGCGCTCCTCGGCCGCGCACCGGTCGTCGTGGATCAGCACGGTGACGCCGTCGAGCGCGGCCAGCTCGGCCTCCACCTCGGCGAAGGTGTCCCGGTGGCGCACGTCGATCGCGGTTCCGCGGTACTTCGCCGGATCGTCGGTGGTCACCACGACCTTGCGGACGCCCTCGGTGGTCAGCAGCGCCACGATCTCCGGCACCGACAGCCGTCCGACGGCCTGCTGCCCGCCGGTCATCGCCACGGCGTCGTTGTAGAGCAGCTTGTAGGTCATGGTCGCGCCACCCGCCACGGCCGCGCGCACGGCCAGCGAGCCGGAGTGGTGGAAGGTGCCGTCGCCGAGGTTCTGCACGAAGTGCCGGTCGTCGGTGAAGGGGGCCAGGCCGAGCCACTGCGCGCCCTCGCCGCCCATCTGGGTCATCCCGATCTGGGTGCCGCGCTGGTCGCCGTCGATCGCGATCATGACGTGGCAGCCGATCCCGACGCCCACGAGCGTGCCGTCCGCCGTCTTCGTGGACGTGTTGTGCGGGCAGCCGGAGCAGAAGTACGGGGTCCGGGCCGCGCCTGCGAGCGGCAGGCCGATCCGCGACGGCTTGCGGGGCCGTTCACAGCCAGGTAGAGCACCGCGTCGGCACCCTCGGCGGCGATCCGGCGAGCGCCCGCGGCCGCGGCCGCACGGAGGGCGGCCGCGGTCAGGCCGTCCTCGCGCCGTCCCACCACGACCCGATCGCCGAAGCCGTCGGCGGCCATGTCCAGCAGCATCGTCACGTTCATTCGGCGGTCTCCGGGTCCGAGGGGGTGGTCAGTCCGAGGCGGGGAGCGGCTTCGCGTCCTTGAGCGGCAGCACCGCCCCGCCGAGCGCCAGCGTGCCCTGCCCCGGCTTGGTGACCAGGAGCTCGACGCCGACGGCCTCGTCCGCGTACCGCTTGCCGAGCAGGGTGCCGTCCTGCTGCGTGGGGTCGGCCTCGTTCGTCGTCCCGGCCTCGGGACCGCGGGCGTCGACCATCGGGGCGCCGCCGCACGTCACGTCGACGTCCTCGACCCCCCAGCGGATGACGATGACGGTGGTGGCGTCCACCGTGCTGGCGAGGGTGGTTCCGATGCGCGGCTTCATCGCGGCGTCCTCCGTTTGCGTCGCTTGGTCCGGGGCGGTGGTCCCGGCATGGTGGCCCGGTGTTCCCGGTCGACGGACCCACTGTAGAGCACCCATCCTATTGAGGATACTACTTAGGGCAAATCCGTCACGGTGGTGGGGACGACGCCGTTCAGGGTGCTCAACTCGTGCGCCGCCGGGCGGCCGCGTGCCGGATCGCCCGCGGCTCGTAGGCGATGTCCGCGCGGGCCAGCGTCGTCCCCGGCGGCACGAGGGCGTCGATCCGGTCGAGGACCGCCGCGTCGAGTAGGACCTCCGCCGCCGGGAGCTGGCTCTCGAGCTGCTCCATCGTCCGCGGCCCGATGATCGTCGACGTGACGGCGGGATGGGCGAGGGTGAAGGCGAGCGCGAGCCCGATCAGGTCCGTCCCCGCGTCGGCGGCGATCGCCTCCAGCTCCGGGAGGAGCGCCCGCTTGCGCTCGGCGGCGGGCGAGTCGGCGCGCCAGGAGCCGCGCCCCAGCCGCGAGAACCGCGACCCCTCCGGGACCTCGTGCGAGTACTTCCCGGTCAACCAGCCGCCGTTCAGCGGGCTCCACACGATCGCGCCGATCCCGTAGCGCTCACAGGTCGGGAGCACGTCGCGTTCGATCCCGCGCACGAAGACCGAGTACGGCGGCTGCTCGCACCGCGGTCGGACGTGCCCGCGCCGCTCGGCGCACCACTGCGCCTCGACGAGCTTCTCGGCCGGGAAGGTGGACGTTCCGGTCATCAGCACCTTGCCCTGCCGCACCAGGTCGGACAGGGCGCCGAGGGTCTCGTCGAGGTCGGTGTCGGGGTCCGGCCGGTGCAGCTGGTACAGGTCGATGTGGTCGGTACCCAGCCTGCGCAGGCTGTCCTCGCAGGCCCGGACGATCCACCGGCGCGAGGACCCGCGGTGGTTCGGGTCGCGGCCCATCGGGTTGTAGAGCTTGGTGGCGAGGACGACGTCGTCCCGGCGGCCCTTGATCGCCTCCCCCACGATCCGCTCGGACTCCCCCGCCGAGTAGACGTCCGCGGTGTCGATCATGGTGATGCCCGCGTCGAGGGCCCGGTGCACGATCCGGGCGCAGTCCTCCGCGTCGGCGTTGCCCATCGACCCGAAGGACATCGCCCCCAGGCACAGGGTCGACACCCGCACCCCGCTCCCGCCGAGCACCCTCGTCTCCACGCGACCACCTCGTCTCGTATTCGGTGTCCTCATCCAAACCCAGGGAGCGATCGGCGTCAACGATCCGGTCCGGAAGCGGCAGAAGAGGGTACTCTCCGGGCAGACCCGACGACGTGGAGGCAGCCGATGCCGGTGGACCTGACCGGGGCGCCCGTGGTGCGTGGCCCGGCCCCGCCGCCCCTGGCGACACCGGAGAGGCGGCCCGGGTCCGTCCGCCGCACCTCCACGATCGACATGACCTGGCCCGAGGGCCGCACCGAGCCCATGGCCATGCTCGGCCGCGCGCGGGACCTCCACACCCGGGCCGACGGCTCCGCGGTCGTCCTCGCCGAGGACGTCCTGCACGCGAGGACCGCCCCCGACCGGACCATCACCGCGCTCTCC
>NZ_JACBXB010001226.1 GCF_013870575.1 Pseudonocardia pini | reverse complement strand
CGGGGTGGAACGGCGCGCCATCGGCGAGTGGGCGCGGCTGGTCATGGGGCTGGCCATGCTCGAACTGGACCGCAGGCGAGACGCCGTCGACGTGCTCGGGCCCGCCGTGGAGTCGATGCTGCACTCGCGCAGACACCTGATCGCGGCCGCGGCCGGGTACGCGCTCGCCGAGGCGCGCCTGCGGCTGGACGACGAGGTGGGCGCCCGCGCCGTCCTCGCGGACGTGCGCAGCCGGATCGGCGCCCTGGGCAGCTCGTACTGGGCGGACGAGGCGCTGGAGCGCTGCTATCGGCTGCGCTCGGGCGACCTGCTGAACCTCGCCACCGCGCAGGAGGCCGGAGCACCCGCGGCGACGACCGCCGAACGGCTGCCCGAGCGGGTCGAGCTCCAGCCCTTCCGGGAGCCGCCCGGCATCGTCGTGGACGGTGTCGAGTCGACGGCGCGGCGGATGAAGGTCGTGGAGCTCATCGCCGATCTCGCCCAGCACCCCGAGGGGATCGAGCGCAGCAGGCTGCAGGAGCGGCTGTTCCCCGAGGTCGGGCGCAGCCGCGGCGGCAACCACTTCCGGCAGATCATCTTCCGGCTGCGCGAGCTGACCGGCGTCCGCCTGGAACGAAGCGACACCACCGTGTCGTGGCCGTCCGCGGTGCAGCTCGTGTCCGAGGACGAGGCGTTCGAACGAGCCGCGGTGGCCGCGCGCGGCATCCGCGAGCCGAAACCGGCGGACGTGGCGGCACTGCGATCGGCGGTGGACCTCGCGCCGGGTGTCTACCTGCCGGGCAGCGACCTGGCGTGGGTCGAGCAGCGCCGGGTGTACCTGTCGGTGCTGCACGAGGAGGCCGTCAGCACGCTGCTGTGGTGGGCGGTCGAGGCCTCGGACGTGGACATGGTGCGGCACTACGCCTCCCGGGCGCTGGAGAGCAACCCGTTCAGCGAGGAGATCTACGGGCTGCTCATGCGCGCCGAGCACCTCGGCGGGAACCGGGTCGCGGCCATGGCCGTGTACCGCCGCGCCCACTC
>NZ_JACBXB010001225.1 GCF_013870575.1 Pseudonocardia pini | reverse complement strand
GACGAGCGCGTGCTGCTCCCCCGCGACCGCGGTCCGGTCAAGGCCTACATCCGAGACGTCGTGGACTCGCGGCCGCACATCATGGGCCTGTTCATGCCGCTCGCGGTCATCGTGCTGATCTCCGTCCTGCTGCCGATCCCGTCGGTGCAGCAGTACCTGAGCCTGTTCTCCCTGGTGGCGCTGGCGATCATGGTCGCGGAGGGCGTCGTGCTGGGGATGCGGACCACCAAGCAGGCGCGGGCGAAGTTCCCGAACGAGCGGATCAGCGGGCTCGGCACCGGCTGGTACGCGTTCACCCGGGCCAGCCAGATCCGCAAGCTGCGGGTGCCGAAGCCCCGGGTGGAGCGCGGCGCGCAGGTGTCGTGAGGACACTCGTCCTCGGCGGCACCCGCTCCGGCAAGTCGGGGTACGCAGAGGCGCTGCTGCCCGCGGACGCCCCGGTCCGGTACGCGGCCACCGCCCGTCGGGACCCGGCGGACGCCGAGTGGCAGGCACGGATCGCGCGGCACGTGGAGCGGCGCCCGGCGGGATGGACGACGGTCGAGTCCCCCGACCTGGTCGCCGAGCTCGCCGGGCCGGGGTTGCTCCTGGTCGACGACCTGGCCACCTGGCTGACCGGCGTGCTCGACGCGGCCGGGGCCTGGGAGGACCCGTCCGCCTCGGTCGAGGACCCGGTGTCCGCGCTGGTCACGGCGGTGTCGCAGGCGTCGGAATGCGTCCTGGTGTCCGCCGAGGTGGGCTTGGGTGTGGTGCCCTCGACCCGCGCCGGGCGGCTGTTCCGAGACGAGCTGGGGGCGCTCAACGCCGCGCTCGCCGCGGTCTGCGACGAGGTGGTGCTGCTCGTCGCGGGACTCCCCCTCCACCTCAAGGGTGGGCCGGACGGTAGGAAGGGGCCGTGAGCGAGACCTCCGAGCAGACCTTCCCGACCGTCGCGGCGCCCGATCTCGAGGCGCGCAACGCCGCCGTCGCCCGGCTCGACGGGCTCGCCGTCCCCGCGGGCAGCCTCGGGGTCCTCGCCGAGCTC
>NZ_JACBXB010001224.1 GCF_013870575.1 Pseudonocardia pini | reverse complement strand
GCGCCGGGCTCCCGCTCCCCACGGACGGCATCGGGGGCCAGAGCCAGCATCACCGACGTCTCCGTGCGCCCCGCGTGCGCGTCCCCCCGGACCGCGCACGGCACCCACCCGACGTCCCGGCCCTCATAGCGCAGCAGCGCGCAGGCCTCGACCAGCGTCGCGACGTTCCCGCCGTGCCCGTTCACGAACACCACCCGCGCCGCCCACCGGCAGGCCGACCGACCCAGCTCGACGAGCAGCAGCTTCAGTCCCTCGTGCCCGATCGACACGGTCCCGGCGAACCCCTCGTGCTCCCCCGCGGCGCCGTAGGCGAGGGCGGGCGCCAGTACGAGACCCGGATCGGCGTCCTCGACGAGCGCGGCAACGCGTTCCGCCACCCGGAGGTCCGTGGTGAGGGGCAGATGGGGGCCGTGCTGCTCGACCGATCCGACGGGGACGACGAGCGTCGGCGGTGGACCGTTGTGGACATCACGCCACGTGAGCGCCCCGATCAGCATGTCTGACCTGCGAAGACGAGGTTGTCCACAGTGCCGGTCCACAGGTGGACATCCCTCACAGGGTTCTCAGGGACACTCACAGGGCCACCGCCACTCGCTCACCGTCACGGATCGCGGCGTCCATCCGCCGCGGCGCCAGGCAGTCCCCGATCCGATGGACCCCCGGCCGCCCCCGCAGGGTCTCCCACAGCTCGTCGGCGGGCTCCGGCGGGAGGGCCCCGACGACGGCGTCGACCGTCCGCCGCGAGGTCCGGCCCGTCGGGTGGTGGACCAGTGAGACCGTGGGCCCCACCGCCGTGACCAGCGTGTCCGTCGTCGACCGGATGCCGAGGGCGTGCGCCCGCCTGCGGAATCCCTCGCGGTCGAGGGTGAGCCCGAGGTCCTGCCCGACGACCATCGCGGGCGTCACGATCTCGACCGCACACCCGCGGGCGGCCAGCAGCTCGGCCACGGACGTGGCGTGGTGGAACCCCAGCTCGTCGACGACGAGGACCGACCCGCTCGGCGCGGCGGTCCCGTCGAGGACG
>NZ_JACBXB010001223.1 GCF_013870575.1 Pseudonocardia pini | reverse complement strand
CCACCCGACGCGCACGGGTCCGGACACGTGCAGCACCACCGGGCTGCCACCACGCCGCCCGTCCACCGCGGCGGGTTCGGTGTCCGAGGTGTTGACCACCACCAGATCGCCCGGTCGGAGGGCGCCGGGGAGATCGGTGAACCGGAGGTGGCGCAGCGGCCTGCGGTGCGCGGCGACCATCAGCCGGACACCGTCGCGGACGGGTGGCGGCGCGGTCGCGAACCGGTCCTCGGGAACGGGCCTCACGACGTCACCAGCTCGGCCGTGTACCGCCCGGACGTCGGCCGCGACTCGAGCAGCCGCAGCAGCGCGGGCACGACGGTCGCGGGATCGGGCCGGTCGGAGATGTCCTCGCCCGGGAACGCCCGCTGATGCATCGCGGTCCGCATGTCGCCGGGATCGAAGGCATAGAC
The DNA here is from genome assembly GCF_013870575.1 of Pseudonocardia pini. Lineage (GTDB taxonomy): Bacteria > Actinomycetota > Actinomycetes > Mycobacteriales > Pseudonocardiaceae > Pseudonocardia > Pseudonocardia pini. Next base: position 613 of record NZ_JACBXB010001223.1, on the reverse strand, counting down.
CCGCAGGTCGGGCTCCTCCACCGCGAGCACCGCGGCGGCGTGGTCGGCGGCGGCCTTCGCGAGCCCGTACCCGCCCCATCCCTCGTAGGGCTCGACGGCGGCGTCCGAGCTGAGCGTGACGATCGTGCCGTGCGCCGCCCGCAACGCCGGCAGCAGGGCCTGCGTGAGCTGCAGCGGCCCGACGACCGTGGTCTCCAGGACCTGCCGCAGTGCGCTGACCGGGTAGTCGGCCAGGTGGGGCAGCGGCGACGGGCCGAGCTCGCCGGCGTTGTGTACCAACAGGTCCAGCCGGCCCCCGACCGCCACGAGCAGCGGCGGTCCGAGCCCCGGGTCGGTCACGTCCCCGGTGTGGAGGGTGACCCCGGGGACGCCGGCGAGGGCCGTATGGAGCCGGGTGCCGTCCCGGGCGACGGCGACGACGTGGTCGCCGCGCGAGGCGAGGGCGAGGGTGAGGGCCAGTCCGAACCCGGAACCGGCCCCGGTGACGATCGCGGTGGGTGTCATGAAGCGACCGTGCAACCTGAACCCGGCTTCAGGTCAAGCCCAGGGAAACGCACGAACGGCACCCTCGCTCAGTAGGTGTGAGCGAGGGTGCCGTTCGTGTGGGTCAGAT
>NZ_JACBXB010001222.1 GCF_013870575.1 Pseudonocardia pini | reverse complement strand
CGGCGGGGTGCTGGCGTTCGTCGGCGCCCGGGTGCTGGGCCAGTACGACCCGTTCGGCGGGGCGGACCGCGAGGGCAGGCTGCTGCTCGTCGCGCCGAACATCTACGCGGCGCAGCAGGCACTCGACGTGCCGTCGACGGACTTCGGGCTGTGGGTCTGCCTGCACGAGGCCACCCACCGGCTGCAGTTCACCGCCGTGCCCTGGCTGCGCGAGCACTTCGCGGCCGAGGTCTCCCGGTTCCTCTCGATCAGCACGGCCAACGGGGGCGCGGTGCTGGAGCGGCTGCCCGAGGCGGTCAGGGCGCTGAAGGAGTCGAAGGGGGACTCGCTCGCGCTCGTCGAGCTGCTGCAGGGCCCCGAGCAGAAGGCCGTGCTGGACCGGCTGCTGGCGCTGACCACGCTGCTGGAGGGCCACGCGGACCACGTGATGGACGCGGCGGGCCCCGAGGTCGTCCCCAGCGTGGAGACGATCCGGCGCCGCTTCACCGTCCGACGCCGCGGCGGCGGCCTGGTCGACCGGGTGCTGCGCGCCCTGCTCGGCGTGGAGGCGAAGGTCAAGCAGTACGCCGTCGGGTCGGCGTTCACCAACCACGTGGTCGGCGAGGTCGGGATGGCCGGGTTCAACAAGGTCTGGCAGAGCCCCAACACCCTCCCCACCCGCGCCGAGCTGGCCGCCCCCGCCGAGTGGCTCGCCCGCGTGGCCTGAGGACCCGCGGCCGAGTGACCAGGTCCAGGTGATCGAGGGGGGATCGGAGTCCGTGGAGGCCGACTCGCCGCTCTCCGCCCTCGACCACGAGCGGGCGCGGGGAGTGGTCCGGCTCGCGGTGCGACGGGCGCTCGCCCGGTTGCCCGCGCAGGTGCGGGCAGCGCCGGTGGTGGTCGGGTGCTCCGGAGGGCCGGACTCGCTGGCACTGCTCCTCGCCGCGGCGAGGTCTCGGCCGCGATCGTCGACCACCGGCTGCAGGAGGGGTCCGCCGAGCGGTCCGCGGCCCTGGCCCGCGACCTGCGGGAACGCGGGATCCCGGCTGCG
>NZ_JACBXB010001221.1 GCF_013870575.1 Pseudonocardia pini | reverse complement strand
AACACCGCGTACGGGCCCGGCGGCTCGGTCACGCCGACCCGGACCGTGGCGCGCAGCGGTTCCCGGGTCCGGACGATCCGGCCCCCGCCCAGCTCCCCGACGGTCTCGTCGCCGGACACCTCCACCGGGACCACGACGCCCGCGCGCAGGTCGGCGAGTGACAGCCGGGCGTCGATGTGGCGGACCCGGCCCTCCTCGAACGGGATGTGCCGCACCCCGTCGACCCCCAGCGCCGCGAGCTCGACGCCCGAGGCGTCCGTGACGGTCCGCCGCTCGAGCTGCAGGAACCGCAGCCGCAGGTCCAGGACGAGATCGCCGCGGGGCTCGACGAGGCACTCGGTGCGGTTCGCGGAGGTCTCCCCGGAGTCCGCCCCGAAACCCTGCGGCACGAGCACGCCCCACTGCCAGCGCACCCGGTTCTTCTGCGCCGAGGCGCGGTACGGGTAGAGCAGGTAGCCCTCGAGGAGCACGGCGTCCGCGACCGCCTCCAGCTCGGCGAAGACGTCAGCCATCACCCGCCTCCTCGAGCAGCCGCTCCAGGGCGTCGTCCCAGCTCAGCAGGGTGTTCGCCGAGCGGAAGGCGGCGAGGCGGTCGAGGGTGTCGCGGCGCAGCCGGACCCAGCCGCCACCGGGGAAGAACTCGTCCATCGCCGCCCGCCAGACCGCGACCGGCAGCCGGTGGGCCGCCTCCTCGTGCCACGGGACGAGTCCGAGCTGGACACCCGCGTCGCCCGCGTAGAAGAGCGTCCCGGTGAAGTAGAGGGTCAGCGGCACCTCGCCCCCGTCGAGCCCGTGCAGGTACCGCCCGGCGGCGACGTCCAGGTCGTAGCTGAGCGGCACGGTCACCGGCACCGTGGTGCTCCCGGTGAACGGCGGGGTGAGCACCGGGACCTCGGCGAGCTGCAGCGGGGTGAGGGTGTCACCCCAGCGGTCCGGCTCGCCGAACAGGTCGGTCAGCCGCGCGGTCTCCGCAGGCGAGTACCGACGCGGGCGGGGGTCGATGCGGACCTGTACCCGCAGCGCGACCGTGT
>NZ_JACBXB010001220.1 GCF_013870575.1 Pseudonocardia pini | reverse complement strand
GGCGGCGTGCGGCTGCGCCGCGGCGGAGATCAGGTGCGGGGTCACCAGGGTCGCGGAGGTCATGGCCGGGGACTGTACGAGCGCCGGTCGGCACGGGTATTGAACGAACGCGACACCGGGCGATACTGCTCCCGTGCAGCGCGATCCCCGGGAGCTCGGCGGCGCCTGGACGCGCTACCAGACCCACGACTTCCCCATGCCTGCACCAGATCTCGCGCCGTTCGTGCTCGACTACTGGCACGTCTCCTGGACCTACGACACCCCGTATCGCCAGAAAGTCCCACCCTCGCCCCACGTGCACGTGACCATCCGTCCCGGTCGCCCGCCCGAGGTCCACGGGGTGTCGCGACGCCACGGGACCAGACTCCTCGACGGCACGGGCCGAGTCCTCGGCGCACGCTTCCGACCTGGAGCGTTCCGTTCGTTCCTCCAGGCGCCGGTGTCGGGGCTGACCGACCGGACCGTCCCCACCTGCGACGTCCCCGGCCTGCCGGGTCGACCCGTGGAGCCCGTCGACGTCGCCTCCTTCGAGCAGTGGCTGCGCTCGGTGCTGCCCTCCGCCGAGCCTCCCGCCGCAGGGCGGCAGGCCGATGCCGCCGTCACCCTCGCCGCAACGGACCCGGCGATCCGGCGGGTGGACCAGCTTGCCGATGCCTTGGACGCCGGCGTCCGACGGGTGCAGCGGCTGTTCGCCGAGCACGTCGGCGTCGGGCCGAAATGGATCATCCGTTGGTTCCGGCTGCAGGAGGTGACCGACCGCATGGCCGCCGGAGAGACGCAGGACTGGGCGGCTCTCGCCGCAGACCTCGGCTACGCGGACCAGCCCCATCTCGTCCGCGACTTCACCGACCTCTTCGGCGAGCCGCCCACGCACTACGTCCGGCGCTACCCCCGGTAGCGGGCCGCCACGACCGGCACCTGACCGGACTCCCCCGACGAACGAACGGCACTCTCGCTCACTAGGTGTGAGCGAGAGTGCCGTTCGTTCGGGGGTGGGGTCAGGGTGGGGTCAGCGGCCGTTGGCGCGGAAGAGC
>NZ_JACBXB010001219.1 GCF_013870575.1 Pseudonocardia pini | reverse complement strand
CCCCGAGCCGGACGCCTGCGCAGACGTCGAGAGTGGTGCGCAGGTCCGCGGAGAACCGGGCCACCGACGGCACCGGGCTGCCCTGCGACCCGGGCGCCGCGGCGACGATCCCCCACGAGGCCAGGTGGCGCAGCAGCTCGTCGTACCGCTTGGTCGGCTGCATCCAGTCGTGCCCGAACGCGACGGCGGGCAGCCCCAACCCGGACGCCGGCGCGAACACCACACCCGGCGTGCCGATCAGGCCGAGGTCACCGCGCAGCACCTCGTTGGGGCCGGGCCGGGACAGCTGCTCGAGGGCGTCCTTGGCGTTCCGCAGGGCGGGAGGACGGGTGAACGTGCTGGTCCGGGCCACGGTGAGAACCTACCGTCGCGGACCGCGGCGCGCCGAACCCGTACCCGAGAAGGGTGGCTGACCCGCCCGCAGGGTGTGGTAGCACCACTCCTGAACCGGGCCTCGCGAGTCCCTACCGTTCTGACCAGGCCGGAAACAGCTCCGGCAAGGATCAGAAGAGGAACGCCATGAACGCCAGGATCGCCCGCATCATCGGTACGGTGGCCGCCGCCGGGGGCCTGCTCCTGGGTCTGAGCGCCTGCAGCATGTCGGTCTCCAGCGACGACGTGAAGTCCGAGATCACCCGCGTGGTGCAGGAGCAGCTGCAGGCCGACCCGAGTGCCGTCGACTGCCCGTCGAACCTCGACGCGACCGTCGGCGCCACCCTGACCTGCCACGTGACCATCCCGGACCGCAGCTTCGACGTCGTCGCCAAGGTGACCCAGGTCGACGGCTCCGACGTGAAGTTCGACATCAACGAGGCCTGAGCCGTTAGCGTCGACCGATGCACGGAGTCTGGACGGCACAGCAGATCCGCGACGCCGAGGCCGTCCTCCTCGCCCACGGCGCGGAGGACGCGCTCATGCGGCGCGCGGCCCACGGGCTCGCGCTCTGGGTCCGCCGCTTCCTGGTCGCCCTGCACCCGCGGGTCACCGGCAGGCGGGTCACGCTGCTGGTCGGGGCCGGCGACAACGGGGGAGACGCGCTC
>NZ_JACBXB010001218.1 GCF_013870575.1 Pseudonocardia pini | reverse complement strand
GTGCTGGCCGGCGACGAGAACCAGGTCTCGGGTGAGCAGGGCACCCTCGGCTACGACGGCCTCCGCGCCGCCGGTGCGTCGGCCTACGTGCTCGGCAACTACTGCCTCGACGCGGCGGCCACCCCGTCGGTCGACGTGGTCTACGACGACGTCCGGGAGCTGGGGGCACTGTTCGGCGTGTCGGGCAAGGCCGACGAGGTCGTCGCCGGGCTGCGCGCGCGGGTGGATCGTGCGGCCGCGCTGCGCGGTGACCGGGCGCCGCTGCGGGTGGCTTTCGTGCAGAGCTACGGCGGCAGGCTCTTCGCGCTCTCCGGCTCCTACTACGCCGCGATCCTGCAGGCCGCCGGGCTGACCAACGAGTTCGCCGACGTCGGGCAGAACTTCGCCGAGGTGTCCGCCGAGCAGGTGCTGGCGCGCCAGCCCGAGGCCGTCTTCGTGCTGGCGGAGAAGGGGGAGGACCCGCAGCAGGTCGTCGCGGCGACCCGGTCGATGCTCGCCGGGACCGTCGCGGCCCGCGACGGGCGGGTGTACCCGCTGTCGAGTCCGGAGATCGCCGGTGGTGGGGTCGCGATCGTCGACCAGATCGAGCGCGCGGCGCAGGCGGCCTGGGGATCGTGACCGGGCAGTTCCGGCTGCTGGTCCTCGCCCGGACGATCTCCTGGTTCGGATCGGCGGTCACCCTGGTCGCGCTGCCGATCGCCGTGTACCAGCGCACCGGCGACGCCGGGCACACCGCCGCGCTGACCGCCGTCGAGTCCACTCCCTACCTCCTGCTCGGGCTGCTGGCCGGCGCCGTCGCCGACCGGTGGCCCCGGCGCCCGACGATGGTGGTGACCGGGCTGGTCGCGGCCGCGGCCGTCGGATCCGTACCGCTCGCGCAGGCCCTCGGCGTGCTGAGCACACCCCAGCTGTACGTGGCGGCGTTCGTGGCCAACTCCGCGATGGTGTTCTTCGACGCCGCGGGGTTCGGGCTGCTGCCCGCGCTCGTCCCGCGCGAGCAGCTGGAACTGGTGCTCGAGGGCGCGCGTCGGCGCGGCGACC
>NZ_JACBXB010001217.1 GCF_013870575.1 Pseudonocardia pini | reverse complement strand
GGTGGCCGACGCCGCCCCGGCCGGGCTCGTCGCGATGGTCAGCTCGGCACCGCCGCCAACTCCCTGATCGCCACCCGGTTCGGTTTGCCCTGCTCGGTGAGCGGGACGGCGTCCACCGGCAGGAGGTGCAGGCTCGCCGCGACCGCCTCCCCGTGCTCCGCGGCGACGGCGGCACGGCACTCCGCGACGTCGACGGCACCGCCCGGCCACGCCTGCGCCGCCACGATCCGCACGTCCCTGGCCGGGTCCGCCACCAGCACCGCGTACCGGACGCTCGGCACGCGGCACAGCGTGTCCTGCAGCTCGGTCGGCGTGACCGCGCCCAGCTCGCCGATGTCCGACTCGCGGCCGAGGATCCTGAGCATCCCCTCCTCGTCGAGGCAGCCGAGGTCGCCGGTGCGGTACCAGCCGTCGACGAAGTGCTCGGCCTCCTCGACCGGGCGGTTCGTGTAGCCCTGCGCCATCGCGGGCGAGCGGACCTCGATCGCGCCCGCCGCCGGGTCGAGGGCCCCGTCCGCGGTCCGGAACCGGACGTCGACGCCCGGCAGGATCCGTCCCGCGCACCGGAACCGGGAGGGCCGGTCGTGCTCGGCGGGCCGCAGGGCGGACACGATGCCGATCTCGCTGGCCCCGTAGGTGTGCATGACCACCGGGCCCAACCGCTCGCGGGCGCGGCGGCGGAGCACCGGGGCGGCCATCGCGCCGATGTGGGTGAGGGCCTGCAGGGAGCTCAGGTCCGCGTCCGCGACGGCCGGGTGGTCCATCAGCCCGAAGAGCTGCGGCTCCACCAGGAAGAGGTGGGTGACCCGCTCGCGCTCGACCGCCGCCAGCGTGGCCACGGGCTCGTAGTGGTCCTGCAGCACGACGGTCCCGCCGCCGAGCAGGGTCTGGTCCACGAGAATCTGCGTGAGGTAGGCGAGCTTGCCGTTCGCCAGCTGCCTGCGCGCCGGGTCGGCCGGGGTCGCCGCCATCGTGCTGTACCGGGCGAAGTCCCGACGGCTGCCCTTCGGCACCCCCGTCGTCCCGCCGGAGGAGATGACCACGGCCAGGT
>NZ_JACBXB010000121.1 GCF_013870575.1 Pseudonocardia pini | reverse complement strand
CACGACACGGGTGCCGTCGTCGACCTGGACGGCGCCGTCGGCGGCGAACCCGTGCCTGCGGTAGAAGGCCTGCGCCCGGGGGTTGGGGTCCGCGACCCACAGCGCCGCCGACTCGTGCGGGTGGACGACCGCGGCCAGCAGCGCCGGACCGGCGCCGGAGCCGTACTCGGCGGCGAGCACGTAGAGCACGTAGAGCTGCCGCGTCCAGTCCGCGTCGGCCTCCGGGGCCGGGCCCGACATCGCGATCCCCACGACCTCGCCCGCCCGCTCCGCCACCGCGACCCGGTTCCGCCGGTACCGCTCGTCGCCGAGCGCGGCGATCCAGAACCGCTCGCGGGCGGCCACCAGGCCCGGGTCGTCGAGGACGGAGTCGGGCATGAGCCCGCGATAGGTCTCCCGCCAGGCCTGGACGTTGACGCGGGCCATCGCCGCGGCGTCGTCCAGCCGGGCCGTACGAACCACCAGGGCGCTCACCCGCCGGAGTGTCTCAGGAGAGGTGCTTCACCTCGGGCTCGGACTTGTGGTCCCAGTCGTCGCCGATCTCCTCCTGCGCACCCCCGGAGTCACCCTCCTGGGAGCCCGCGCGGGCCAGCCTGACGACGACGGACTTCGACGCCGGCTGGTTGCTGCCCAGCGCGGTCGAGTCCAGGGGGACCAGGGGGTTCGTCTCCGGGTAGTAGGCCGCCGCCGTCCCGCGCGGGGTGTCGTACTCGACGATCCGGAAGTCCCGCGCACAGCGGAGGTGGTCGTCGCCCTCCCAGCGGGTGACCAGGTCGACGTGGTCACCGTTCGCGTAGCCGAGGGCGGCGATGTCCTCGCGGTGCAGGAAGACGACCCGCCTGCCGCCCTCGATGCCGCGGTAGCGGTCGGACAGCCCGTAGATGGTGGTGTTGAACTGGTCGTGGCTGCGGAAGGTCTGCAGCAGCACGTGGCCCTCGGGCACGTGCAGGACCTCGATCGGCGACACGACCATCTCGGCACGCTTCGAGGCGGTGTCGAAGGTCCGGGAGTCCCGCGGCGGGTGCGGCAGCACGAAGCCGCCGGGTCGCCGCGCGTTGACCTCGTAGCTCTGACAGCCCGGCACGACCCGGGAGATGTGGTCGCGGATGCGCCGGTAGTCCGCGCGCATGGCGGGCCAGTCGATGCCGTACCGGTCGCCGAGCGTGGCCTCCGCGATCGACGTGACGATCGAGACCTCCGAGCGCAGGTTCGGGCTCGCCGGGGCGAGCGGACCGCGTGAGGCGTGCACCGAGCAGGTCGAGTCCTCGACCGTCACGAACTGGGGCCCGGACTCCTGCACGTCCTTCTCGGTGCGCCCCAGCGTCGGCAGGATCAGCGCGGTCTTCCCGCCGACCAGGTGCGAGCGGTTCAGCTTGGTCGAGATCTGCACGGTCAGCCGGGTGTTGCGCAGCGCGTCGGCGGTGACCTCGGTGTCCGGCGCGGCCTGCAGGAAGTTCCCGCCGAGCGCCACGAACACCTTCACCGTGCCGTCGCGCATCGCACGGATGCTGTCCACGGTGTCGAAGCCGTGCTCGCGCGGGGGGTCGAACCCGAACTCCTGCTGCAGCGAGTCGAGGAAGCTCTCCGGCGGGCGCTCCCAGATCCCCATCGTGCGGTCGCCCTGGACGTTGGAGTGGCCGCGGACCGGGAACAGGCCCGCGCCCGGCCTGCCGATGTTGCCCTGGGCCAGCGCGAGGTTCACGACCTCCTTGATCGTGGCGACGCCGTTGCGGTGCTGGGTGAGCCCCATCGCCCAGCAGAACACCGTGGCCTTCGAGTCGCGCAGCAGCGCCGCGGCCTCGGTGATCTGCGCCCGGGTCAGCCCGGTGGACTCCTCGACCGTCGCCCAGTCGATCTCCGACACGTGCGCGCGCCAGGCGTCGAACCCTGTCGTGTACCTCTCGAGGAACGGGTGGTCGAGCGCGTCCCACTCCACGAGCAGCGAGCCCATCGCCTGGAAGAGCGCGAGGTCGCCGTTGATCTTGATCGGCAGGTGCAGGTCGGACAGCCCGGTGCCGTGCCCGACCACGCCCTTCGGCGTCTGCGGGTTCTTGAACCGCATCAGGCCCGCCTCGCGCAGCGGGTTGATCGTGAGGATCGTGGCGCCCGCCTTCTTGGCGTGCTCGAGCTGGGTGAGCATGCGGGGGTGGTTGGTCCCCGGGTTCTGCCCGGCGATCACGATGAGGTCCGCCCCGAGCAGGTCCGGCAGCGTGACGCTGGCCTTCCCGATGCCGATGGACTCCTGCAGCGCGATCGACGTCGACTCGTGGCACATGTTCGAGCAGTCGGGCAGGTTGTTCGTGCCGAAGGCCCGCGCGAGGAGCTGGTAGGCGAACGCGGCCTCGTTCGAGGCGCGGCCCGAGGTGTAGAAGGCGGCCTCGTCGGGCGAGTCCAGCGCCTGCAGCTCTGCCGCGACCAGCCGGAACGCCTCGTCCCAGCCGATCGGCTCGTAGTGCGTGCCTCCGGGCCGCAGCACCATCGGGTCGGTGATCCGGCCCTGCTGGCCGAGCCAGTACTCGGAGTGGGCGTCGAGCTCGGCGATGCTGTGCCGGGCGAAGAACTCGGGGGCCGCGCGGTCCTTGGTCGCCTCTTCGGCCACCGCCTTCGCGCCGTTCTCGCAGAACTCGGCGACCGAGCGGTGCCCGGGATCGGGGTCCGGCCAGGCGCAGCTCATGCAGTCGAAGCCTTCGGCCTGGTTGAGCTTCAGCAGCGTGCGGGCGGTGCGGTCGGGACCCATCCGCTCCAGGGCCCGCTTCAGCGACACCGCGACGGCGGTGGTGCCCGCCGCGTGGTCCTCCTGCGGGTGGACCTCTAGGTCCCCCTCGGAGAAGTCGGTGCGCTGCCGCTTGCTCGTCGGCCGGTGCGAACTCATGCCAGCGTATTCCCGGCGTGGCGGCGGCCAACCCTCGCAGAAGCGGGTACCCGTCGCGCACGACCTCCCCGGGCACCGCGGTGCTCGACGTCGATGGCACCCTCGTCGATACCGACCACTACCTCGCCGAGCTGCTGGGGACTAGACGGTCGCCGCGGTGGCCCCGCGGGCGACGAGGTCGGAGCCGCGCTCGTAGTCCTCGTCCGCCTCGTGGGTGGCCACCCCGACCGTCCGGCCCTCCGCGTCGGTGTACCAGACGGTGAACGCCCCGCCGCCGTGGTCGACGGTGCGGGCCTCGGTGTAGCCGTCGCCCCAGGCCGCGTACTTGAGCATGTGGTCGCCGATCTCGGTCCAGAAGCCCGGGACGGCGTCCCAGACCTCGTCGGGGGACGGCCGTCCGCGTCGAGGTCCGCGCGCCAGCGGTCCCGCAGGGCGTCGAGCACCGCGGTGCGGCGCACGGGATCGCGCAGCCAGACGAACCGGAACGGCGTGCTGTGGTGCGGCGCGGGCGCGGTCAACGCCACCCCGACGGCCCGACGCAGCGCCTCCGGGTCCACCGGTTCGGCACCGAACGAACGCGAGCTGCGGCGCAGTAGGACCGCCTCCCCGCGGCCCTGCGCGATCGCCTCGTCCGCACCGAGCCGGAACAGGTCCTCCTCGACGGGCCGGACGAGCTCGCGGGCGGTGGACCCGTCGTCACGGACGCCGAGGCCGCGCACCACCGCGACCGGCAGCCCGCCGAGCTTGCCCTTGACCAGGTCCGCGGCCCCCGCCACCTCGTCCGCCACCGCGACCTCGGTGACCAGCAGCTCGTTGCCCTCGGCATCGTGCGCGCCCGCGTACCGGTGGATCACCGTGAGACCCGCGGAACCGATCGCGACGTCCGTCTGCCCCACGCGCCACGAGCGCCCCATGGTGTCCGTGACGACCACCGCCACGTCCACACCGAGGGCCTGGCGGAGCCCGGCGCGCAGGCGGGCCGCGCTCGCGTCGGGGTCCACCGGGAGCAGGGCGAGCTCGTCCGTGCGGACGTTCGAGCCGTCCACGCCCGCTGCCGCCTGCACGATCCCGAGCTTCGACGCGACGATCAGTGTGCGTCCCTTGCGGGCCAGCACCCGCTCGGTCTCGCCGTCGATCAGCCTGCGGCGCAGGGCGTCCCGTTCCTCGGGGTCCGTGGGTGCGGGCACGAGCCTGCCCTCGGACTTGGAGAAGATCTTGGAGGTCACCACCACGACGTCGCCCGACCGCAGCCAGGGCGCGGCGGAGACGAGCGCCGCCGTCACGTCGTCCCCGGGGCGGAACTCCGGCAGCCCGTGGACGGGGAGGACCTCCAGCGCGCCGTCCGCTCGGTGGTCCCCGGTCACGGGGCGACCCCGGCGAGGTCGAACGCCGCCCGGACCATGTCCGCGGTCTTGTCCACGGAGGTCATCAGCAGCGGCACGGAGCGGACCTCGGCGCCCTCGATCTGCGCCGTGTCGCCGGTGTGGACCAGCCAGCCGTCAAGCAGGCCGCCCTTCGCGCGGCCGCCGTAGTGCCGCCCGACGCCCTCGGCGCTGGTCTCGACCCCGATCGCCGACAGGCACGCGTCGGCCATCCCGCGCAGCGGCGCCCCGCCGACGATCGGCGAGACCCCGACGATCCGCCCCCGCGCCCCGACCAGTGCCTGCGGCATCCCGGGGATCTGGATCATGGTGCCGATGCTGACGACCGGGTTCGACGGCGCGACGAGCACGACGTCGGCCCCCGCGATCGCCTCGGCCGCGGCGGGCAGCACCTTCGCCTCCTCCGCGCCGACGGAGGCGAACCGGTGCGCCGGGTACTTGGCCTGGTAGCGCACCCACCACTCCTGGAAGTGGATGGCGACCTGGGGCGGGTCGTCCTCCCCCGCCGCGGGGTTGTCGATCACGACGTGGGTCTCCACCCGGTCGTCCGACGCGGGCAGCAGCCGCACCCCGGGCTGCCAGCGGTGGCAGAGCGCCTCGGTGACCTGGGAGAGCGGGTATCCCGCGCGCAGCATCCGGGAGCGGACCAGGTGCGTGGCGATGTCCTTGTCGCCCAACCCGAACCAGCTCGGCTCGGCGCCGTAGGCGGCCAGCTCCTCCTTGACCGTCCAGGTCTCTCCCGCGTGCCCCCAGCCGCGCTCGGTGTCGATGCCGCCGCCGAGGGTGTACATGCAGGTGTCGAGGTCGGGGCAGATCCGGAGGCCGTGCATCCAGATGTCGTCGCCCACGTTGACCACCGCGGTGATGTCGTGGCCCTCGCCGAGGGCCTCCTTCACACCGAGCAGGAACCGGGCGCCGCCGACGCCTCCGACCAGGACCGTGACCTTCACGACGTCAGGCTACGGCTCAGCCGAGCAGACCCGAGATCGCGGCCACGACCTCCTCGGACTCCGGCTCGGTGCGGGGCCGGAAGCGCGCCTTGACCGAGCCGTCGGGGCCCACGAGGAACTTCTCGAAGTTCCACTGGACGTCCCCCGCGGCGCCGCTCGCGTCCGTGGTGTCCGTCAGCGCGGCGTAGACCGGGTGCCTGCCCGGCCCGTTGACGTCGACCTTCTCGGTGAGCGGGAAGGAGACCCCGTAGGTGGCCGAGCAGAAGGTGGCGATCTCCTCCGGGGAGCCGGGCTCCTGGCCGCCGAACTGGTTGCAGGGCACGCCGAGCACCGTGAAGCCGGGGCCGCCGAAGCGCTCCTGCAGCTTCTCCAGACCGGTGTACTGCGGGGTGAGCCCACACTTCGAGGCGACGTTCACGACGAGGACGGTCTTGCCGGCCAGATCGGGGAGCGGGGAGCCGTCGAGCGCGCTGAGAGAGCCGAGATCCACGCCGTCGAACCTACATCGCCCGGAAGTCGCGCGGGCTGAACCGTGGCCCGAACCTCGGTCGTCGGAAGCCGGACAGCTCCACGTACCGCACCGCCCGCTGCCGCTGCGGCCGGTAGGGCTCGAGGACCTCGAGCATCCCCGCGTCGTCGAGCGGGCGGCCGACCAGCGCCCAGCCGACCACGGTGGGGATGTGGAAGTCCCCGAAGCTGACGGCGTCGGGGTCCCCCCAGGACCGTTGGGCCACCTCCGCGGCGGTCCAGACCCCGATCCCGGGGATCTTCCGCAGCAGGATCCGCCCCTCCTCGCCGCCCAGCTCCACGGCCGCCTCGAGCCGGTGTGCCACGGCCGCGGCGGCCAGGATGGCGCGGCGCCGTGCGGAGTCGACGCCTGCCTTGTGCCACTCCCACTCCGGCACGGACCGGATCTGGGCAGGCGTGGGCGGGATCCGCATCCCGCGCGGCATGAGCTCTCCGGGTCCGGGGGCGGGATCGGAGAAGCGCCAACAGAGCTCGCGCCACGAGCGACGGGCCTCGGTGCCGGTGACCTTCTGTTCGAGGATCGCCGGGACGAGCTGGTCCCACACCCGTCGGGTCGCCGGGAACCGGATGCCGGGCCTGCGCCGGGCGACGTCGGCGATCAGCGGATGGTGCGCGACGAAGGACTCCGGGTCGTCCGCCGCGCCCAGCAGGGTGGGCAGTCCGTCGAGCTCCCAGGCCGCACCGGGCCCCCACCCCTTCGCGACGACCGTGCCGTCCGTACGGCGGGCGAGCCGCACGGTGGCGGGCCCGTCGGGGGTGGTGGAGGTGCGCCAGATCGCGGTGACCATCCCCGCGCCCTCGCCCACGGACCGCCACGAGGGATCCCCCCGTCCGCGGCGCAGCGGCCCGAGCACACCGGGCAGGTCGAGCCGGAACTCCGGCCGCCACTCCCGCTCGATCATGGGTCCTGCACCTTCGGTGGTGGGTGGCGACGGTCGCTCCGGCGACCCCACGCCACCCACGGGTCAGACGTCGGCGGAGAAGCGTACGCCGTGCGGGGGCAGCTGGACGTCCGGCCACACCCGCATGCCGCCCTTGAGCTCGCAGTGCGCGCCCACGACCGCGCGGTCGCCGATCACGGCGTCCCGCACGTGCGCGCCCTCCTCGATCCGTGCGCCCGCGCCGACCACGGAGCTCTCGACGATCGCGCCGGGGGCGATCACCGCGCCGTCGAACAGCATGGAGCCCTCGATCTTGGCCCCCTCGCCGACCACCACGTTGCGGCCGACGGCGGTGCCGCCGAACACGAACGCGTCCTTGGCGACCTCCGCGCCCTCCAGCACGATCGACTCGCCGGTCGGGCCGGGCAGCGCCGCCGACGGCGCGACGCCGCGGACCAGGTCCGCCGAGCCGTGCACCAGGTCGCCGGGAGTGCCCATGTCCCGCCAGTAGGCGTTGTCCACGTGACCGCTCACGCGGGCCCCGCGCTCGAGCAGGCCGGGGAAGGTCTCGCGCTCGACGGAGACCACGCGGCCCTTCGGGATCGCCTCGATCACCGAGCGCTTGAACACGTAGCAACCGGCGTTGATCTGGTCCGTGGGCGGGTCCTCGGTCTTCTCGAGGAAGGCCAGCACGCGGCCGTCGTCGTCCGTGGGCACGCAGCCGTAGGCCCGCGGGTCCTGCACGCGCACCAGGTGCAGCGTGACGTCCGCGTCCGTGTGGCGGTGCGTGTTCACGACGGCGCCGAGGTCCGTCCCGCAGAGGACGTCCCCGTTGAAGACCATCACGTCCTCCGAGGTCAGGTGCTCGGCGACGTTCGCGATCCCGCCGCCGGTGCCCAGCGGGGCCTCCTCGACGACGTAGGTCAGCTCCAGGCCCAGGCTCGTCCCGTCCCCGAAGTGGTCCTCGAAGGTGGAGGCGAGGTAGGAGGTGCCCAGCACCACCTTGCGCACCCCCGCGGCCTGGATCCGGGAGAGCAGGTGCGCCAGGAACGGCACCCCTGCGGTGGGCAGCATCGGCTTCGGCGCGGACAGGGTCAGGGGGCGCAGGCGGGTGCCCTTGCCCCCCACCAGCACCACGGCCTCGACGTCGTCCAGCACAGCGGTCCTCTCGTCAGTGAGCCGCGACAGCGGCCTGCGTCCGGGATGTCGACACCCGTGCCCGCACCGTTAGCCCTGCCCGGACGGCTGCGCGCAACGGCGCATTGGCCGCGCCCGGATGCCGGTCGGCCAGGTAGCGGTAGGCGCTTCGGTGGTGCTCGGCGAGCATCCGGGCGGAGACGTCGGCCTTGGTGGTGGACACCCCACCCGTGTGGACGACCTCGGCCGTGGGCACGTAGACGTTCAGCCAGCCCGCCCGGCCGAGCCGGTCGCCGAGGTCGACGTCCTCGAAGTACATGAAGTAGCGCGGGTCGAACCCGTCCACGGAGTCGAACGCCGTCCGCCGCAGCAGCAGGCAGGACCCGGAGAGCCACCCGGCGGGCCGCTCCTCGATCGCCGTGGACTCCTGGCGGTAGGTCCTGGACCAGGGGTTCTGCGGCCAGACCTTGCCCAGTACGGCGTGCCCGGCGCCGGTGGCGAGATCGGGGACCCGGCGCGCACTCGGGTAGACGGCGCCCGCGGGGTCCCGGATCAGGGGTCCGAGCGAGCCGGCCCGCGGGATCCGCGACCCGGCCTCCAGCAGGGTGTCGATCGAGCCCGCGCCGAACACGAGGTCCGGGTTCGCCACGACCACCCACCCGACCTCGGGCCCGAGCTGCGCGACCGCCCGGTTCGCGGCGGTGCCG
This sequence comes from Pseudonocardia pini, assembly GCF_013870575.1. Lineage (GTDB taxonomy): Bacteria > Actinomycetota > Actinomycetes > Mycobacteriales > Pseudonocardiaceae > Pseudonocardia > Pseudonocardia pini. Next base: position 1,646 of record NZ_JACBXB010000121.1, on the reverse strand, counting down.
TACCCGACGTTCTCCCCGATCCGCAGCAGCTCGACGCCCTCGCGCTCGGCGGCCGCCTCCGGTGCGCCGTCGACGGACCCGTTGTCCGCCAACACCACCCGCAGCGGACGGGTGGTGGCCGCGGGCAGCGAGTCGAGGAACGCCGCCAGCGTCTCCCCGGGTGAGTAGGTCACGGTCACGACCGCGAGCTCGTCCCCGTAGGTCCGGACCGCCGCGCCCGTGCTCGGCTCCGCACGCTCCGCCTCCGCCTCCATGGCGCCCGAGGGTATCGGTCGTGGGACGGGCGGCTCGGGCGGTGTCAGTCGTCCGTGGGATCCACGCCGTCGAGCTCGGCGAGCAGGGCCCCGGCCTCCCGGTCGCCCGCCCGCACCCCGGTCTCCAGGTACCAGCGCGCGACGTCCGGGCGGTCCGTCTCCACCAGGAACCGCCCGACGGTCAGCGGCCAGCCCGGCTCGTTGTGCCGCTCCGCCTCGCGGAACTCGTGCTCCGCGTCGGCCGTCTCGCCGCGGGCCACGAGGAACCCGGCGTAGGCGGTGTGCGCGCGGACCGCGCCCAGCTCTGCGCCCCGCCGGTAGAGCGCGTCCGCCTCGTCGACGCGACCCTGCGCGGCCCGCACGTCCGCCAACGCGACGAGCGCGTCGGGCCTGCGGTCGTCCGCGTACCGTTCCGCGGCCTCGGCGGCCCCCGTCAGGTCGCCGTCCTCCAGGTGTAGCGCGACGAGGTTGTCCGGGGCCTGCGGGTCGCCTGCGTCGGCGGCGTGGGTGAGCACCCGGGCCGCCTCCACCAGCCTGCGGTCGTCCCGCAGCAGCAGGGCCAGGTCGTTCGCGGCGGCGACCTCGCCGTGCGCCACCGCGGTGCGCAGCATGTCCTCGGCGCGGACGAGGTCGCCGAACTCGGCCAGCGCCACCCCCAGCCTGCCTGCGAACTCGGTCCGGCCGTCGGCGACGAGCGGGGTCAGCCAGTCGATCACGGCGGCCCAGGCTCCGGTGTCCAGATAGGCCCTGACCAGCAGGTCCGCGCCACCGGGCTCGGCCGAGGCGACGGCGCGGCGCAGGGGTTCGAGGGCCCCCTCGGCGCGGCCCTCCTCCAGGAGGGCGCGGCCGGCGTCGGACAACGGCGTGGGGGTGGGCTCGTCCGGGACGAGGATCGGGCGGACCTCCGCCACCGCCTCGGCGACGGCCTCGGCGATCGTCGGGGGGCCGCCCGGGACCGTCGTGAGCGCGGGGGCGGTGGGGTCGACCGGACCGGGCTCGACCGGTGCGTCCCGGGGATCGGGGATCGCTGCGGGCAGGACCGGACCGCGGGGGGCGGGCCGTGGTGCGTCGGGGTCGAGCTGCGCGGTCATCGGCGCCACCGTCTCTCGCCGGGCGTGTTCGGATGTGAAGTCTCTCACCGCTCCGGCGGTCCGGCAGTGCGGAACCATGATCACGAGCGGCCACCCCGCCGTCACTCTCCGGGGTGGACGGACCCGTGCGCGTGACACGAGGAGCCGACACGCCGGGCCACGCGCCGCGATCGTCGGCACCGATGCTGCACCCTCTAGGGACCGCCCGGACCCGGGTGGCCGAGTGGTGCGGAGGTGGCGTGGACCCGACAGGCGGTGGGCGCGCCTCCGGCTCGGGCCGGGTCCCCGGCGAGCGCAGGGC
>NZ_JACBXB010001216.1 GCF_013870575.1 Pseudonocardia pini | reverse complement strand
GAAGGCGACTCGGAACACCCGTTGGCCCGCGCGATCGTCGCCCACGCCCGGACCGCCCGGACGGCCACGTCGATCTGCTCGGACTCGCTCATGACCCGACCTTCCCCCGCGGGGGTCAGCGGGTCATGAGTAGCCACTACTCCCCCTCGAGGCTGAAGACCGCGAGGGAGTTCCCGTCGCTACTCACGACGTAGCCGCGGGAGCCGTCGGGGCTGGTCGCCATGCCGTTCGGGGCGGGGGCCGCCACGGAGAACGTCCGGGTCACGGCGTTCGTGGCCGTGTCGACCTCGCTGATGGTGTCGTCCCCCTGGTTCACGACGTACGCGTGCGCGGCGTCCGGCGAGAGCGCCACGTAGGCGGGTCGCTGCCCGACCGCGACCGAGTCGACGACGGTGGGGTTGGAGCCGTCGTGAATGTCGACGACCGCCAGCGTGGCCGTGTCGTAGCTGGTCACGTAGGCCCGGGTGCCGTCGGCGCCGATCTTGACGCAGCCAGGGTTGGCCCCGACCTCGACGGTCCCGGTCACGGCCTTGTCCGCCAGGTTCACCACGGACAGCGTCCCGTTGGTCGCCCCCGTCACGTACGCCTCGGTGCCGTCCGGGGACAGCCCGACGGCGAACGGCCCGCCGGACACCCGGATCGTGCCGCTGACGGAGTTGCTCGCGGTGTCGACGACGGACAGCGTGTTCGAGTCCCGGTTGGCGACGTAGACCGTGGCCCCGTCGGGGGACACCGCGATCCCGACCGGGCTCCTCCCCACCTGCACCGTCGCGGCCACGGTGTTCGACGCGATGTCGATCACCGCCAGCTGACCTGCGGCGATGCTGGTGACGTAGGCGTGCGAGTCGTCCGGGGACACCGCCACCAGGACCGGGCCCTCGCCGACGGGCACGGTCGCGGTGACGGTGTTGCTCGCGGTGTCGACCACCGAGACGTCGTTCGAGCCGTTGTTGGTCGTGTAGGCGTACGCCCCGTCGTGCGTGACGGCGATGCGCCCGGGCTGCTCGCCGATCGGGACGTCCGCGAGGGGTGCGCCGAAGGCCACGGGCGCGG
>NZ_JACBXB010001215.1 GCF_013870575.1 Pseudonocardia pini | reverse complement strand
GGCGGATCAGTCCCGGGTGCTGCGCCGGGCGGTGCTGTCCCGGGCGGTGCTGTCCCGGGTGGTGCCGGGCCGGTTCCGGGCGGTCCCGCACACCCAGGTGGTTCCACGCTGCCGGGGGGAGGGGCGATCGCGTCGCCGGTCCTGATCGATCCGATCACGCTGCTCGGTGCCCCGCCCGACGACACGTTCAAGGCTCTGGGTCAGGCCCTCGTCCTGTCGTTCGTGGTCACGATCGAGGACGACGACCAGGTCACCTCGTGCGTGACGACCGGCTCCACACCGAACATCTACATCGCCACCGAGGAGCCCGTCACCCCGGAGAAGCGGCTCGCCAAGGGCACTGCGGTCAAGGTCTTCGTCTCCTGCCCGCCGGGCTGGTCGGCGGACTCGAGGACCGGGGCGGTGACCGAGCCGGTGATCGGTGAGCCGGCGCCGCAGAATCCGGCGCCGCAGAATCCGGCGCCGCAGAATCCGGCGCCGCAGAATCCGGCGCCCCAGAATCCGGCGCCGCAGAATCCGGCGCCGCAGAATCCGGCGCCGCAGAATCCGGCACCCCAGAACCCGGCACCCCAGAACCCGGCACCGGCGAATCCGGCCCCCGAGAACCCTCCCAAGAAGGAGGAGCCGGCCGAGAAGGAGGAGCCCCCCAAGAAGGAGGAGCCGGTCCAGCAGCAGGAGCCCGCCGGGGAGAACCCCGCGGGCACCCCGCCGGGCCCGGCGGCAGGCGAGCAGCCCGCCGCCCCGTGAGCGTCCCCGCACCCCACCCCGACGGCCCGCGCCCGCCCGACCCCGACCCCGAGCCGTCGGAACCACCCTCGATGTCCCTCGAGGCCGCCACGACCGCGCCGCGGGTCCTCAAGGCCTTCGGGGCGGTGATCGGCCCCACGACGCTGCTCACCGCACTGGCGTTCTACTTCGGCCTGCTCGAGGTGCAGGGCATCTTCCGCTGGCTCGGTCTGTCCTCGACGGTGTTCGACTTCTCCGTCCAGGACTACCTGATCCGCGCCGCGGACGGGTTGTTCGCCCCGGTCGTCGCGGGGGCGGCGGCCGTCGCGCT
>NZ_JACBXB010001214.1 GCF_013870575.1 Pseudonocardia pini | reverse complement strand
CCGCGCACGTCGCGCTGTACCCCGTGGGGCTCGCGGGCGAGACCATCCGCCCCCCGGACCACTACCGCACCGACGCCCTCGACCCGGTCCAGCGCAGCCTGGTCTGCGGCGACCCGGAGACGGCGGGCACCCCGATCCTGCTGATCCACGGGATCATGGACAACCGGTCGGTGTTCACCGTGGTCCGCCGAGCGCTGCGGCGCCGCGGCTTCGGCGTGGTGCACTCGATCAACTACCCGATCCTCACCGGGGACCTCCGCAGCGCGGCGCGAGACGTCGCCCAGCACGTCGAACGGCTGCGGGAGGCGACCGGCGCCGACAAGGTGCACATCGTCGGCCACTCGCTCGGCGGCGTGATCGCCCGGTACTACGTGCAGCGCCTCGGCGGCTCCGAGTCCGTGGACACCCTGGTCACGCTCGGCAGCCCGCACACCGGCAGCACGATGTCCTACCTGCTGCCCACCCCGCTCGGGAGGCAGCTGCGTCCCGGTTCGGAGGTCATGGCCGAGCTCGCCGAGCCCGCGCCGGACTGCACCACCCGGTTCGTGGTCGTCTGGAGCCGGATCGACGAGATGGTGGTCCCGCAGCGCAACGCCCGGCTGCGGCACCCGGACCTGCTCGTCGAGGAGCTCGAGCTCGACGACGTGGGCCACCTCGCACTGCCCGTCGACCCCCGCGTGGTGCGCGGCGTGGTCGCCCGGCTCGCACACGGAGAGTTGCCGCTCCACCTCCTCCACCAGCAGCGGAAGCGGACTACTAGGCCGATTGCCACAGAGGGTGAGCGTTCGACCCCTGCCTCCTGACCCGATCGGAGGCTTCCGCGACACACCCCCGACCCGGGTTGGACGGCGCGGCGGGCGCCCGCTACGTTTGCTCCGTTCGTGTCACAGCACGATCACGACGACGCGGTGCCGACCCCGAATCGGTGCCGACCGGGCCTCCCCAGCCCAGGTCGTCGCGTACTGAGCACGGGCCCGAGAAGAAGGGCAGGTCGTGGCGCGCCACCGCTCCCCCAGCGGCGCCACGGGACCGGTCCCACGCTCGGCCGCGAACCCCC
>NZ_JACBXB010001213.1 GCF_013870575.1 Pseudonocardia pini | reverse complement strand
TCGAGCCTTTCCGCCGCAACGGGTTTGAGTACGTAGTCCAGCGCACCGACGCCGTACGCTGAGACGGCGTGCTCCTCGAACGCGGTCACGAACACCAGCTCCGGCGGGTCGGTCATCCGCGCGAGGAGCCCGGCCAGCTCGAGCCCGTCCATCCCCGGCATCGCGATGTCGAGGAACACGGCGTCGAACCGGGTGTCCTTGAGCAGCTTCAACGCGGACAGCGCGTCGGCGGCGGGCACCACCTCGCGCACGCACGAGGAGGCCGCCAGCAGCCGGGTCAGCTCGGCCAGGGCCGGGGCGACGTCGTCGACGGCGAGGACACGGAGCCGGTCGGGCATCAGGCCACCACCCCCGGCTGGAACCGCGGCACCCGCATCACCACGCGCATCCCCGCCCCGACCGCCGTCTCGATGACCAGGCCGTACTGCGGCCCGTAGACCGCACGCAGCCGCCGGTCGACGTTCGTGAGCGCCAGCCCGCCGCCGTCGGCCGCCCCGGCCAGCACCGCACGGGCGAGCTCGGGATCCATCCCCGGGCCGTCGTCCTCGATCGAGATCACGCACTCCGAACCCTGCGCCTCGCCGCTGACCTGCACCGATCCTCCCTCACCGCGCTTCTCGACGCCGTGTTGCACCGCGTTCTCCACCAACGGTTGCAGCGCGAGGAAGGGCAGCGCCACCGGGAGCACCTCCGGCGCGATCCGGACCTGCACCCGCAGCCGGTCGCCGAGCACCGCGCGGGCCAGCGCCAGGTAGGCCTCGACGGCCCGGAACTCGCCCGCGACCGTCGTGTAGTCGCCGCGGCGGGCCACCGAGTGCCGGATGTACTCGGCGAAGTCGAGGATCAGGTCCCGCGCCCGGTCCGGGTCGGAGTCGACGAACGAGCCGATCGTGGTCAACGCGTTGTAGACGAAGTGCGGCGAGATCTCCGCCCGCAGGGCCCGCAGCTCCGCGCGCTCCGCCGCCTCCGCCGAGGCCTCCAGCCGCCCGCGTTCGAGCGCCTCCGCGACCCAGTCCGCGCCCCGCCGCGCGGCGCCGCGCCCGCCGTCGCCCACCACGA
>NZ_JACBXB010001212.1 GCF_013870575.1 Pseudonocardia pini | reverse complement strand
GCCGCGGGGCTCACGAACCCCGAGATCGCCGAGCGGCTCTACCTGTCGGTGCGGACGGTGGACCACCACGTCGCCGCCGTGCTGGACAAGCTCGGCGTCTCGACGCGGCAGGCGGCGGCCGCCCGCGCCGCGGACCTCTAACCCCCGAACACCAGGCGTTCGCGGGCCCGGAACCCCGGCTCGAACAGCCGGAGCACCACGCGCAGCAGCATGCCCGCCTCCGCGATCATGGCCGCCCGCTCCACAGGGGTGGCGTGGCGCACCGCCCACGGCGCGAGGAAGGGCAGCAGGCTGGGCTTCGGGTTGCCCCGGAACCGCTTCTGCAGCGCCACGTAGTCCTCGACCCGCAGACAGTCCTCGATGATGGGGAAGACGTCCCGCTCCTCGTCGGCGATGTGCCGCACGAGCAGGTCGGTGATCTCGCGGAGCACCTCGACCAGCGCCGGAGTGGCCCGGTCCAGGGCCGCGAGCTCCCCGGCGCGGTGGAGCAGCGGATCGAGCAGCTCGTGGTCCTCGGTGAGGCGGACGAGCGCGGTGCGGTGGCCCGCGACGGCCTCCAGCACCGGCCACACGTCCTCGTCCTCGACGTGGTGGTGGCTCTCGATCTCGTCGGAGACGTTCCGGAGGTAGGTCCGCAACGCGGCGAGGCGCTGCGGATCGGGCCGCTCGACGAGCTCGGCGGCCGCCGTGGCGAGCCGGTCGAGGTCGGTGGTCATGGCGCGGTGCACCACGCGGTAGTCGGTCAGGTCGGGCTGCGGTTCGTCCGGCCTGCGGCAACGGGTTTCGGTCGATGTCATGGGTCCATTGCAGGCCGGGCGCCGGTTCCGGACATCCGTGTCCGCTACCTAGTTGTCCCGTTCCGCCCCGCAGGCATTCCTGGGCAGCCGCCACTGATCCGCGGTGCCGCCCGGCCGTCGCACCCTCGGGGTCCACACGGAAGGGACCTCTCTCATGGACATTCGACAGCTCACCGCGACCGCCACCGTGGTCGGCGGCCTCGCGCTGGTCGCCGACCTCGGTCTGCACGCCTTCGGCGGGCTCGGCATCGGCTACTCCGTCGTC
>NZ_JACBXB010001211.1 GCF_013870575.1 Pseudonocardia pini | reverse complement strand
GCGAGCAGGCCGAGCAGTGCCGGCCGGCTGAGCACGCCCATCCCGATCGTCAGGGCGAAGGGCAGCAGGGCGAGCGCGGCGTAGAAGCGCCTGGTGTCCCGGTCGCCCAGCGCGACGGCGAGGGTCCGCTTGCCCACCTCGGTGTCCCCGGCGATGTCTCGCAGGTTGTTCGCGACGAGCACCGCGCAGCACAGCAGCCCCACCCCGACCGCCCCGACGACCGCCAGCGGCCCGGGCGGACCGCTCTGGGTGAGCACCGTGCCGAGTGTGCCGACCAGCCCGAAGAACACGAACACGGCGACCTCGCCGAGCCCCGCGTAGCCGTAGGGCCGCCGCCCGCCGGTGTAGAACCAGGCGCCCGCGATGCACAACGCCCCGACGGCGATCATCCACCAGGTCTGCGCCAGCGACACGAGGGTGAGGCCGGCGAGGGCGGCCACGGCGAAGCAGACGAAGGCCGCGGTGCGCACCGCGACCGGGCGGGCCACCTTGGAGCCCACCAACCGCATCGGCCCGACGCGCTCGTCGTCGGTCCCGCGGATGCCGTCCGAGTAGTCGTTGGCGAAGTTCACCCCGATCACCAGCGCCATCGAGACGACCAGCGCGAGCACCGCCCGGCCGAGCGAGACGGTCCCGGAGCCGATCGCGGCGCCGGTGCCGACGAGCACGGGAGACACGGCGGTGGGCAGCGTCCGCGGCCGCGCCCCCTCCACCCACTGCGCGAGAGAAGCCACCCGCAAAACCTAACCCCACCCGACCCGCAGGTCGCCGCCCCACCACCCGCCGTGATCAACAGGCCCTCACGCAGCTTCCTCGCCGTGATCAACAGGCCCTCACGCAGGTTGTTCCATGATCAATCCTGCGTCAGGGCCTGATGATCACAGATCGGCATGATCAACAGGCCCTGAGGCAGGTTCACCTGGTGACGCGAGCATGAGTAGGAGGTTTCGGGGGGGGGGTGAGCGGGGTCCCGATGTGTGGTCCCACCGGGGCTCAGTCCGAGGTGGCGGGGGCCTCGACGGCACGCCTCGTCGACGACGGCGGCCCCGACCGCCACCTGCATCCG
>NZ_JACBXB010001210.1 GCF_013870575.1 Pseudonocardia pini | reverse complement strand
CCGGCGGTCGGCCGCGCTGCCGACCGTGGGCGCGGTCATGAACCGGCTGCGCTCCGCCACCTCGGTCGGCACGCTGCTCGACCGGACCCCGCGCGAGGTCGGCCGTTCCGGCTACGACCGCTGCCTCGTCTCGCGGGTCGAGAACGGCCGCTGGATCGCGCGGGCCGCCTACGTGAAGGACGACGCCGGGCTGGCCGCGGCCATCACCGCGGCGGGCCGGGAGGCACCGCGGCTGCTCGACGGGTCGCTCCTGGAGACCGACCTCGTCCGCCGCAGGCAGCCCGTCCTGGTCACCGACCCGCACCACAACCCGCGGGTCCACCGGGACCTCATCGAGGTCACCGGGACGCGGGCCTACGTCGCCGCGCCCGTGGTGGTGGGTCGCCGGGTCGTGGCGATGATCCACGCGGACGAGAGCAGCTACAGCGCGGTGGTCGACCGGTTCGACCGCGAGCTGGTGGGGCTGCTCGCCGAGAGCCTCGGCTTCGCCGCCGAACGGGCGCTGTACCGGGACCGGCTGACGGTCCTGCGCCGCACGCTCGTCCAGGCGTCGAGCTCGGCGCTCGACCTCGTCGACGAGCTGGTGGGCGGTCTGCCCGCCGCCGAGAGCGCGGCCGACCCCGGCCACGACAGGGAGCTCCTGCCGCACCTGCGGCCCGCGGTGCCTGCCGCCCTGGAGTCGCTGACCGCCCGCGAGCTGGAGGTCCTCGAGCGGATGGCCGCCGGGGACACCAACGGTCAGGTCGCGTCCGCGCTGTTCATCAGCGAGGCGACGGTCAAGGCGCACGTCAAGCACATCTTCCGCAAGCTCAACGCCGCGAACCGCGCCGAAGCCGTGTGCCGCTACCTGCGCGGCTGACGACCCCCGCCAGCAGTCTGCGTACCCCGGCGCCGGCGCCGGGCCTGCGGACGCGTGCTCCCCAGCCCGCGTCGACCAGGTGCAGGTGACCCTCCGCGTCGAGGGTGGCCCGGTAGCCGGGGCGCAGCACGCCGTCCGACACCGCGTCGGCCGTCAGCTCGGGGTCCCGCCAGTACCCGGAGGCCAGCTGCGGGGTCTCGACCAGCAG
>NZ_JACBXB010001209.1 GCF_013870575.1 Pseudonocardia pini | reverse complement strand
GAGGGTGACGTCCCGCCAGTCGCACACGACGTCCGGCAGCAGGTAGGGGCGTGCGCCAGCAGCTCGTCGACGTCGGCGGTGGGGGCCGTGACGACGTAGCCGACCAGGCGGTCCTCGCGCACCACGACCGTGGACGCGCGGACCGCGGGATGGGTCAGGAGCACGCTCTCGATCTCGCCGAGCTCGATCCGGAAGCCGCGCACCTTGACCTGCTGGTCGGCGCGGCCGAGGAACACCAGCTTGCCGTCCGGCCGCCAGCGCGCGAGGTCACCGGTGCGGTACATCCGCGACCCCACGGGCCCGTACGGGTCGGCGACGAACGCCGCCGCGCTCAGGTCGGGCCTGCCCAGGTAGCCCCGGGCCAGGCCCGGTCCGGCCAGGTACAGCTCGCCGACCGCGCCCACCCCGACCGGCAGCAGGCCGTCGTCGAGCACGTAGGCCCGGGTGTTCGGGTCCGGGTAGCCGATCGGCACCGGACCCGAGTCGGCGGCCGACCAGTCCTCGTTGCTCCAGGTGACGGCGTTGATCGTCGCCTCGGTCGGTCCGTAGGCGTTGAACAGCCGCCGCTTCGCCCCCCACCGGCGGGCAGGCTCGGGATCGAGCCGCTCGGCGCCCGCCACGACGAGCACGTCGTCGTCGAGCGGGTGGTCGTCGGGCAGGGCGGCCAGGAACGAGGGCACCAGCCCGAGCCCCGTGACGCGGTGGCTGTGCACGTAGTCGACGAGCAGCTCGGCGGACTCGCGGACCTCCTCCGGCGCGATCACCGAGGTGCCGCCGGAGAGCAGCGGGATCAGCACCTGCCAGATCGCCGCGTCGAAGCTGGTCGAGGCGAACTGCAGGAACCGCACGTCGGAGGTGATCCCGAGGACCTCCTCCTGGGTCGCGACCAGGTCCGGGATCCCGCGGTGGGTCACGGCGACCCCCTTGGGCCGCCCGGTGGTCCCGGAGGTGAAGATGACCCAGGCCAGCGCGTCCTCGGTGAGGGTGGCCCTGGCTGCGACCGGGTCGGTCTCGTCGGTCTCGGCCGCCGCTCCGGCGAGCACGGCGTCGACCAGCCCGTCGACCCGCAGCA
>NZ_JACBXB010001208.1 GCF_013870575.1 Pseudonocardia pini | reverse complement strand
GCCGTCGACCTGGCTGGCGGGCCACTCCTTGGTCGCGGGGACCGGCGGGACCGCCGAGATCGGGCCCATGGGCCGGTCCCCGCGCAACGCGATCCCCACCTGCTGCGGCAGCTCGACGGTCTCGCCGTCCACCCGGATCAGCAGCCCCTTGGCCAACAGCCGCCCGACGGGGCTGCCGGGGTCCGTGGCGGACCGGCTGCGGCCGATCGGCTGCCCGGCGACCAGCGCGGCGAGGACCCGGCCCTCCTCCTCGGGGAGGTCCGCGAGCGTTCCGGACAGCTCGCTCGACGCGGCGGGCCCGCCCGCGCACCTGCCCAGGTTGCCGGGATAGGAGGGCACGACGTCCCGCGCGGCGGGCACCAACCTGAGCTCCGCGTCGTCGCCCCAGAGCAGTGCGCGGGCCCGCAGGACCCCCAGGGCGGCGTCCAGGGCCGCGGCGGGGACGTCCGGACCCAGCAGGGCCGCGACCTCCCCCCGCTCGACGACGGCGTGGTCGGCGTCCGCGACCACCAGCGCCTCGAGCACGGCGAGGGTCACGGTGTCCAGCTCGTCGCACGCCCGGTGGACCGACGCCCGGACCCCGGCCCGGGTGGCCAGCACGGTGAGGTCGGCGGGTGGCGGCACGGCGAGGTCGGGCCGCAGCCGCAGCAGCCCGGCGAGCGTCTCGTCGTCCTGGGCACGCAGCCAGTCGACCAGCGGGAGCGTCATCGCCTGCCACGGTAGTCGCCCGCGCGCCGGGGCGATCAGGGATACTGGGCGCCGACGCCGTCGGAACACTGTGGAGGACTGCCGTGGCGAAGCCGCTCAAGGCCGGACGCATCGACCCCGCGTGGCCGGACCTGCCGGATGGCGAGCACCCGCTGACCGAGCTCCTCGGCACGGTGCAGGGCAACATGTCGCCCTTCGGGGACGTCGAGTTCCCGCTCGACTCGGTGCCCTACGAGCACCCGGTCACCGAGATCAACAAGTGACCGGTGGCCTTCTGCTCGCCGCCGGCGCAGGGCGCCGGATGGGCGGGCCGAAGGCCCTGGTGGAGCTGGGCGGCGAGCCGCTCGTGGTGCGGGCCCTGCGGGTGCTCGC
>NZ_JACBXB010001207.1 GCF_013870575.1 Pseudonocardia pini | reverse complement strand
TGCGAGACGTCGCACGCGAGCTGCTGGCCGGGCCACCGCGCACGGTGGACCTGGTCGCGGACTTCACCACGCGGTATCCGCTGCGCGTGGTCGGTGACCTGCTCGGGGTCCCGGCCGAGCAGGTCGACACCGCGATGGCCGCGTGCGGGCTGATGCACGAGGACTACCCGCGGCACGTCGGCGAGGCGCTCGCGGGGTTCGCCGGGCTGGCCGCCGCCGCGCTCTCGGGTGACGGGCTCGCGCGGGAGATCGCCGAGCGCATGCCGCCTGGGAGCACCGCCGTCGACCTGCACTACCAGGTCTTCACGTTGCTGTTCGCCGGTCAGCTCACCACGGACCCGACCGTGGGGTTCCTGGTCGCCCGGCTGCTCGGCGACCCCACCGCGCCCGCGGACGTCGAGGAGCTCGTCCGGGAGACCCTCCGCCGCCACCCGGCGGCGCCGTTCACGTTGTGGCGCTTCACGTCCGCGGAGGTGGAGATCGGCGGTGTCCGGCTCCCGCCGCGCTCCCCCGTGCTCGTCGACATCACCGAGACCGGCCTGACCTTCGGCGCCGGGCCGCACTACTGCCTGGGCGCCGAGCTCGCACGGCTGGAGCTGACCGCCCTCGCCGAGGTCCTGCGCTCCGACTTCCCCGCGGCGGCACTGACCGTCCCGTACGCCGACCTCCGGTACGCGGTGCCCGGCGGGATCATGGGCGGTCGGCTGCTGACCCTCCCGGTGTACCTCCCCTGAGCCGCCCCGCCCTGAGCTGCACGAGCGGCACTCTCGTGCGGTAGTCCCGCACGAGAGTGCCGTTGGTGCGCAGGGCCGGTGGTGCGCAGGGCCGGAACGCACGAACGGCACTCTCGTGCGGGAGGTCCGCACGGGAGTGCCGTTCGTGGTTCAGCGGGTCAGGACTGGCGGGTGCCGCAGGTGGAGCAGAACACCGCGCCCGGCGCGACCGTGGTGCCGCAGGTGCCGCAGTCGCGGGCCTGGGGCAGCGAGACCACCGTGGTGGTGGCGCCCCCGTCCTCGGAGCCGTTGACCGCCTCGGTCGGCGCGGGGCGCTGGGCGGCCATGATGTCCGCGGGCGTCACGA
>NZ_JACBXB010000120.1 GCF_013870575.1 Pseudonocardia pini | reverse complement strand
CGCCCACGGCGCGAGGGCCTCCTTGTTGCGGCCGCGCAGCAGCCGGGCAACGCCCCAGAAGGCGTCGGCGAGCGACTCCGCATCCGTTTCCCCGGCCACGGGAACATCCTAGCAGCGACTGGTGTTGTTCCCTCATGTTGAGGTAACCTCAGCAATATCGCTCCGAGAGGGGACCCACTTGGACCCGCAGCAGAACCGCCCAGGTCGTCCGGACGGCGCAGAGCGCACCGGCCGCCGCACCGTCACCGCCGCCGAGAAGGAGCAGGCCCGCGAGGTCTCGCTCGCGCGCATCGGCAGGCTCTTCGCCCCCCACCGCGGCCCGCTCGCGGTGGTCACCCTGATCATCGTGGCCTCCTCGGTCGTCGCGATGGCCTCCCCGTTCCTGCTCAAGGCCGTGATCGACACGGCGCTGCCCGAGCGGGACCTCACCCTGCTGGTCTGGCTCACGCTGGGCATGGTCGGCGTCGCCGCCGTGACCGCCGCGCTGGGCGTCGTGCAGACGTGGATCTCCACCCGCGTGGGTCAGGAGGTCATGCACGGTCTGCGGACCGACGTCTTCGCCCACCTGCAGCGCCAGTCGCTCGCCTTCTTCACCCGGACCCGCACCGGCGAGGTGCAGTCCCGGATCACCAACGACATCGGCGGGATGCAGTCCGTGGTCACCTCCACGGCGACCTCCATCGCCTCCAACCTGACGACGGTGATCGCCACCCTCGTCGCCATGCTCGCCCTCTCCTGGCAGCTGACCCTGATCTCGCTGGTGGTCCTGCCGCCGTCGATCTGGCTGTCGCGCCGGGTGGCCCGCATGCGCCGCACGATCACCGCACGTCAGCAGCGCGAGCTCGCGGACCTCAACGTCACCGTCGAGGAGGGGCTGTCGATCTCCGGGATCCAGCTCTCCAAGACCCTCGGCGCGGGCCCCGCGGTCGTCGACCGCTTCACGCAGAGCTCCGAGCGGCTCGTCGACCTCGAGCTGCGCAGCCAGCTCGCGGGCCGCTGGCGGATGGCCGCCACGACCGTGATCTTCGCGGCGATCCCCGCGGTCATCTACCTCTCCGCCGGCCTGCCGACGAACGTCATGACGATCGGCACGCTCGTGGCCTTCACCGCCCTGCAGGGCAACCTCTTCCGTCCGATCACCGGGCTGCTCAACGTGGGTGTCTCGCTGGTCGGCTCGCTGGCGCTGTTCGCCCGGATCTTCGAGTACCTGGACCTGCCGGTCGAGGTGGACGACCCGGCGGAGCCGGTCTCGTTGTCGCAGGTGAAGGGGCACGTCCGGTTCGAGGACGTGACCTTCGGCTACCCGGGCAGCGACACCGCCGCCGTCGCGGGGGTCACCCTCGACGTGCCCGCAGGCACCACGCTCGCCCTGGTCGGCGAGACCGGGTCCGGCAAGTCGACGCTCGCGTCGATGGTCCCGCGGCTGCAGGACCCCGACGCCGGTCGGATCACCATCGACGGCGTCGACGTCCGTGACCTGCGGCTGGCCGACCTGGCCGGGATCGTCGGGGTGGTGAGCCAGGAGACCTACCTGCTGCACACGACCGTCCGGGAGAACCTGCGGTACGCCAAGCCCGCCGCCACGGATGCGGAGATCGAGGCCGCCGCGAAGGCCGCGCAGGTGCACGAGCTGATCGCGAGCCTGCCCGAGGGCTACGACACGGTCGTCGGCTCGCGCGGGTACCGGTTCTCCGGTGGGGAGAAGCAGCGGATCGCGATCGCGCGGACGCTGCTGCGGGACCCGAAGGTGCTGGTCCTCGACGAGGCCACCAGCGCCCTGGACACCGAGACCGAACGTGCGGTGCAGCACGCCTTCGCCACGCTGGCGGAGGGTCGGACGACGATCACCATCGCCCACCGGCTCTCGACCGTCCGAGACGCCGACCAGATCGCGGTGATCGACCACGGTCGGGTCGTCGAACGCGGGACGCACGAGACGCTCGTCGCGGGCGAGGGTCGGTACGCCGCACTGGCGGCCTGACGGTTGAAGGTTGTACTATCTCGCTTGTTGAACGCTCAAGTGAGGAGAACGGCCATGACCCACCCCTTCGACACCCATCTCGCGCGGGTCGCGGAGGCCGGTGAGCACGCCGTCTGGACCCCCGCCGACGGCGCCCTCCCGGCGCTGTACCTGAGCCACGGCGCCCCGCCGCTGTTCGAGACGCCGGACTGGATGACGCAGCTCTTCGGATGGGCGCGGTCGATGCCGCGGCCGAAGGCGATCCTGATCGTCTCGGCGCACTGGGAGGAGGCGCCGCTGGCGATCTCCTCCGCCGACGCGGCCGTCACGCCGGTCTACGACTTCGGCGGCTTCGCCCCGATGTACTACCGGATGCGCTACGACACCCCGGCCGCCCACGGGCTGGCTCGACGAGTGTTGGGTGCGCTGAGCAGCGAGAACGTCCACGAGACCGGCCGCGGGCTGGACCACGGAGCCTGGGTGCCGCTGAAGGTCATGTACCCCGAGGCGGACATCCCGGTGCTCCAGCTGAGCCTGCCGACGTCGGACCCCTCGACGCTGCTCGGGCTGGGCGCTCGCCTGCGCGCGCTGCGGGAGGAGGGGGTCCTGGTGATCGGCTCCGGCTTCACCACCCACGGCCTGCCCTTCCTGACCCGCGAGGCCATGACCGGCCGGCTCGAGGCGCCGGGGTGGTCGCGCCAGTTCGACGCGTGGGTGCAGGAGGCGCTGACCCGCGGGGACGTCGACGAGCTGGCCGCCTACCGCGCCAAGGCTCCCGGGATGCCGTACGCGCACCCGACGGTCGAGCACTTCACACCGCTCTTCGTGACCCTCGGCGCGAGCACGGACCCCGAGGCCCCGCGCACCTCCACGATCGACGGTTTCTGGTGGGGGTTGTCGAAGCGCAGCTTCGCCGCGGCCTGACCCGCGGGCGCGGGGTGCCCGGCGCGCGGGGTCAGGTCAGATGGGTGGTCAGGAACCGCTCGATGCGGGTCCAGGCGTGGGCGCTCGCCTCGGGTGCGGGACCGAAGCCCGCGATCTTCACGACCGGGCGCAGCAGGGCCGGGGCGTTGTCGCCCTCGTTGAGGAAGGAGTGGGAGGCGCCCGGGTACTCGACGACGTCGTGTGGCACGTCCGCCCTGGTCAGGGCGGCCTCCAGTCGTCCGGCGGCACCGCGCAGGGAGAAGTCCCCGGCCCCGTAGCTCGCGACGATCGGGCACGCGCCCGCGACCGCCGCGTCGAGGTCGCGCAGCAGCATCCCGTAGTTCACCGCGGAGGCGTCGAACCCCTTCGTCGCCGTGAGCAGCGCGAACCCGCCGCCCATGCAGAACCCGATCACCCCGACCCGGCCGGTGCAGTCCGAGCGTGAGGCCAGCTCGGTCCGCGCGGCCTCGATGTCGGCGAACGCCCGCCCCTTGCCCGTGCCGAGCGCACGAAACGTGCCGACCAGGCACCGGCGTGCCCCGCCTGCGCTGTACAGGTCCGGCGCGAGGGTCAGGAACCCCATCCGGGCGAGCCGGTCGGCGTGGCCGCGCATCTCGGCGTCGAGCCCGAAGGCCTCGTGCACGAGGACGACCCCCGGCCGGGGCCCGTCGCCGTCGGGCACCGCCAGGTAGCCGTGCAGCGTGGGGGAGCCGCCTGCACTCGCGGCTCGCGCGGACAGGTCGAGCGGGGTTCCGGTGGTCACGGGCGGGATCGTGCCGCGTGCGCCGCGGGACGGCAATCCGCGGTGATCGTCCGACGAGGACGACCGGGTCGTGATGGGTGGGCGGGTGGCTCCCGACCGGGCTTGTGGCCGTCATCCGGCCGTGTCACCGTGACCCGCGTGGGACAGGACGACGGACCGGGCGCGATGCTCTCCGGCCTGCGCCTGGACCAGCTGCTCGGCGAGGTCCAGGAGCGGCTGGGCGAGATCCGGCTGGCCCGCGACCGCGTCCAGGGCCTGCTCGACGCCGTGCTCGCCGTCGCGTCGGGCCTCGAGCTGGAGACCACGCTCAAGCGGATCGTGCAGGCCGCCGTGGACCTCGTCGACGCCCGCTACGGCGGCCTCGGCGTGCTCGCGCCGGACGGGTCGCTGGCCCGGTTCATCGACGTCGGGCTGGACCCGCACACCCGCGCGGGCCTGCTCGGCCACCCGCCGGAGGGCAAGGGCCTCATCGGCCAGCTCATCGTGCAGCCCGAGCCGCTGCGGCTCGCGAACCTCGGCGAGCACGCCTCGTCGGTGGGCGTGCCCAAGGGGCACCCGCGGATGCACAGCTTCCTCGGGGTGCCCGTCCGCGTGCGGGACGCGGTGTACGGCAACCTCTACCTCACCGAGAAGCGCGGCGGCCGCCGGGTCGCGGGTCCAGAGCGAGGCGTACGCCAGGTCGCCGGGCCGGACGCCGGCCCCCGGCGCGGAGCGGGAGACCATCCAGCGGTGCCCGGCCGGGTCCAGGACGACCCCACCGCGGCCGTGCGGCGACTCCGTCACCGCGCGTTCCAGGGTGGCGCCGAGCCCCACGGCCCGGTCCACGACGGCGTCGGGGTCGGCGACCTCGAGGTGCAGCGACACGGACACCGCCCCGGCGGCGGGGGCACGCAGGCCCATCTCCGGGAACTCGTCGGCGAGCATCACCAGCGAGCCGCCGACGATGATCTCGGCGTGCCCGATCCGCCCGTCCGGCATGGTGATCGGCTCGCCGCGGGGTGTCCCGCCGAACGCGGCGGCGTAGAACTCGAGAGCGGCGGCGGCGTCGGGCACCGCGAGGTAGGGGGTGAGCGGGGCGGGCGCGGTGTCTGCGGTGACGGACATGGGGGTCTCCTCGGTCTCGTCCCGGGGGCCGAGCACCAGGCGTTCGAGGCGCTCGCGCAACGCGGCCGCGAACCCCGGGTCGGGGTCGACGGGCCGTGGTGGGTCACGGAGGACGTCCAGCGGATCGGTCATGCCGGTCCTCCCTCCCGGGTGTATGCGGTGTAGGTGCGGCGGAACGCGCTGCGGGCCCGCACCAGCAGTGCCTCGGTGGCGCGCACCGACCGGTCCATCGCCCGCGCGACGTCCGCGACCGGCAGGCCGTCGAGATAGCGCAGGGTCAGGGCGGCGCGGTGCTGGGGGATCTGGGCGTCGAGCGTCTCGCGGGCCAGCAGGGCGTCGAGCTCGGCCTCCCACGGGTCCTCGGCCTCGTCGTGCTCGAGTGCGCGGAGCGTGCGGTCCTGGACCTCGAGGGCCCGCCAGTGGTCGGCGAGCTTGTGCCGGGCGATCCCGACGAGCCATGCGACCGTGACCCGCGGGGACCCGGAGCGGCACGCCGACACCGCGGCCAGGAAGGTCTCCGCGGTGAGGTCCTCGGCCAGGCTCCGGCGCCCGCAGCGGGCGAGGAGGTAGCCGTAGACCTCGGGCAGCGCGGTGTCGTACAGCGCGAGCAGGTCGAACCCGGGATCGGGCCGTACCCCCTGCTGTCCGCTCACATCCCCTCCATCGGGCGGCGGGCCCCTTCTCCGACGGAAGGTCACCCGATCGGAGCAGCTGTCCGACTCGCGCGTCGCGGTGTGGGGACTCGCGCCCGCGAGTCCCCCCGTCTCGACGCGCGAGTCGGACACCGAGGCGCGCGAGTCGGACGTCAGGTGGTCTCGAGGAACTCCTGGAGCACGGCCAGCCAGCGGTCGGCGGCGTCGACGTGGGGGCCGTGGCCCGAGCCCTCGAAGATCTCCGTGCGGACGCTGCCGCCGCGGGCCGCGTAGGCCTCCAGGACCGTCCGGATCTGGGCGACCATCGGCTGCGCCGGGTAGACCTCGGCGCCCGGCCAGCCCGGCACGGCGCCCATCGAGCCGAGCACCCCGAAGTCCAACGGCGAGGCGTCCGAGACGACGAGATCGGCGCTGCCGTGGGTCCACAGCACCGGCGGCTTCGGGTCCAGCTCCACGATGTCCGCCCAGTGGCAGTACTTGGGGGACAGGGCGTTGAGGATGCCGCGCGTCCCGGGTGCGGCGCCGGGCCAGTTCGGCGACGACTCGGCGTCACCGGGGTAGCCGTCCGGGCCGGTGAGCGTCTTGAGGACCTCCGCGACCAGCACGTCCTCCCGGTCGGCTGGCAGGTGGAACGACGGGGACCAGTACAGCGCGCGGATCACGTTGCGGATGGACGAGGGGCTGTCGGCGGAGGCGTCCCCGTCGGCGAGGCGCTGCACGACCTCGGGGTTCGCGCCCCCGCCGCCGGAGCCCGCATAGTCGGGGTGGGCCGGGGTGCCGTCGGCGAACACGCCGCCGTAGCCGTAGGGGGACACGGGGTCCAGGAAGGTCAGCGAGGCGACCGGATGCTCCTTCGCGTAGGTCGCGATGGCCGCCCCGGCCGTCGACCAGCCGACGAGGTGGGGAGGGTCGGTCAGGTCGAGCGCGCGGAGCAGGGCGTGCAGGTCGTCGGCCCAGTCGCCGAGGCCGCGGGTGGCGTCGAGGGCCTTGGGCTCGGTGTCGCCGAACCCTCGCATGTCCGGGGCGAGCACGCGGTACCGCTCGGCGAGGGCGGGCATGAGGTGCTCGTAGAACCGGCCCGTCGAGAGGTTGCCGTGCAGGAGCACGAGCGTGGGACCGGAGCCGGCCTCCAGGTAGTGCATGCGGAGGCGGTCGGTGTCGACGGTGGCGGACCGCACCCCGGGCAGCAAGGTCATGGCGCGGATCGTGGGGGCGGACCGCTCACCCGGTCAAGGGGCAGCGACCTCTTGATCGCCGGTTGCGTGCACTCAGTGCTGTCGTGATCGCTCTGGGCGCACCCAGACAGCGATCTTGCCGCGTTGAGAGCACGAAACGTGCGATCTTGGTCGCTGCACCTCGATGAGAGCAATGCTCTTGACTCAGTGCATCAGTCGCGGGCATTCTGTGAGCACTGCTCTCGCACTGCACAGGGGGAACCGATGACCGTCACGCTCGACACGCCCGTCACCACTCGCCCGGCCTCGCGCCGCACCACCGCCCTGCTGGTCGCCGCCGGGGTGCTGTTCGTGCTCTATCCCGCGCTCCGGCCGTGGGGCGACGCCACGCCCGCGGGCATGGCCGCCGCCTTCGGCTCGCCGCTCTGGCTCGCCGCGCACCTCGCCGCGATGGCGGGGTTCGTGCTCGTCGGGTTCGCGCTGCAGCGTCCACTGTGGTGGGTAGGAGCCGCGCTCGTGCTGCCCTACTACGGCGCGGAGGCCTTCGCGCTGCACGCCCTGGCGGGTCGGCCGGACCTCGCCGCGGCGGCCGACGCGATCCGGTACGGCCCCGTCGCGATGGTCACCTTCGGGGCCGGACTGCTCGCCCTGGCCGTCGCCGCGGTCCTGGTGGCGGTGCGGCAGGGATGGCGGGCGGCCCCCTTCGCCGCGGCGATGGTGCTGTTCCTCCCACAGTTCTTCGCCGGCCCCGAGCTGCGCATCGCGCACGGCGTGCTGCTGGGGATCGGGTGCCTGCTGCTGCTCGTCAGGCGGTGACCGGCCTGCCCTGCGCGCGCAGCCGGTAGCGCTGCACCTTGCCGGTGGCGGTCTTCGGCAGCTCGCCGACGACCACCACCGAGCGGGGCCGCTTGAACGCCGCCAGCCCGGCCCGGCAGAACTCCACGACCTCGGCGGGGTCCACCACCGCGCCCTCCCGGGGAACGACGTACGCGACCGGCTTGTCCAGGCCGTCGGCGTCCGGGATCCCGACGACCACCGCCTCGGCCAGCGCGGGGTGCTCCAGCAGTCGGGACTCCACCTCCGCGGGCGCGACCCAGATCCCGCCCACCTTGAGCACGTCGTCGGTGCGGCCGAGGCAGGTGAGCGACCCGTCGGCGTTGCGCACGTACTGGTCCCCGGTCCGCATCCACTCGCCCTGGAAGACCTGTCGGTTCACCGCGGTCCGACACCAGTAGCCGGTGCAGAGCGAGTCCCCGGAGATCCACAGCATCCCGGACTCGTCGGTCCCCGTGATCACCGAGCCGTCCGTGCGGCGCAGCTCGACCTCGTAGCCCGGCACCGGGAACCCGCTGCTCCCGGGCACGACGGCCCCCGCCCGGTTGGAGACGAAGATGTGCAGCGCCTCGGTCGACCCGATGCCGTCGAGGATCTCCACCCCGAACCGGTCACGGACGCCGGTGAACATCCGGGCGGGGAGGCTCTCGCCCGCCGAGACCCCTCGGCGCACACCGGCCAGGGCGTCGTCGGGGAGGTCGGAGGCGAGCAGCGGCCCCCAGAAGCTGGGGACCGCGAAGAACAGGGTGACGCCGTGCGTGCGGACGGACCTGGCCATCAGGTCAGGTGCGGGCCGGGCGGGCTCCAGCACGGTCGCGGCGCCCACCGACAGCGGGAAGAACATGCTGTTGCCGATCCCGTAGGCGAAGAAGAGCTTCGCGACGGACAGGCAGACGTCGTCCGGCCGGATGTCGAGCACCTGGTGGCCGTAGGTCTCGCAGACGGACCGGATGTCGGCGTGTCGGTGCATGGCGCCCTTGGGCTTGCCCGTGGTGCCGGAGGTGTAGAGCCACAGCGCCGGGGACTCGTCCCAGGTCGGGTAGGGACGCTCGAGCGGCGGGGCGTCGAGCAGGGCCTGCCAGGGCAGGGCGTCGGGTCCCGGCTCCCCGGTCAGCACCAGCGTCCGCAGGTCCGTCGCGCCCGCGGCGGCCGCGCGGACGGCCTCGGCGAACTGGTGCCCGCCGATCAGCACGCGCGCCCGCGAGTCCGCGACCAGCACGGACAGCTCCGCGCCGGTCAACATCGTGGAGCAGGGCACCGCGACCGCGCCGAGGTACATCGTCGCGAGGATCGCCGTGAACAGCTCGACGTCGTCCGCCATGCAGAGCACGACCCGTTCCTCGGGGCGCACGCCGATCCCGGCCAGGCCGCCCGCCACGCGTCGGACCTCGGTGGCGAGCTCGGCGTAGGTGAGGGTGCCCCGCGGGTGGTGGACCGCGGTGCGGGCGCCGTCGCCCGCCGACACCCGGCGTTCGGTCAGGTACTCCGCAGCGTTGAAGAGTTCACTCATGAACGTGGCTCCTGTGCCGGTTCGGGTGACCTGGAACTCTACAGTGAGATCACGTGCCGTCAACGAGTCGTAGAAGATCGACGATCGTGTGTGCTAGACAGTGATCGGGAACCGAAGGAGGTGCCCGTGAACGCTCCCACACCGGTCGTGGGGCTGCGCCGCGAGCGCGAGGTGCTCACCGTCGCCCTGTCCACGGGCAGGCACGTCGTGCTGGAGGGCCCGCCGGGCACCGGCAAGTCGACCCTGCTGCGCTCCATCGCCCGCGACGCCGGGCAGACCGTCGTGTTCGTGGAGGGCAACGCCGAGCTCACGCCCGCCCGGCTGGTCGGCGCCTTCGACCCGGCCCAGGTCCTGAACGAGGGGTACCTGCCCGCGAGCTTCGTCGACGGACCGTTGCTCACCGCGATGCGCGAGGGCGGGATCCTCTACCTCGAGGAGCTGAACCGGGTCCCCGAGGAGACGCTCAACGTCCTGATCACCGTCCTCACCGAGGGCGAGATCGCGGTGCCGCGGCTCGGCACGGTGCACGCGGGCGGCGGGTTCCGGCTGATCGCGGCCATGAACCCGTTCGACGCCGTCGGCACGGCCCGGGTCAGCCAGGCCATCGCGGACCGGATGTGCCGGGTGGTCCTCGGCTACCAGTCCGAGGAGGCCGAACGGGAGATCACGCGGTCGGTCAGCGGGGTGAACGGCTGGGTCACCGAGCTGTCGGTGGGGCTCGCCCGGGCCACCCGCGAGCACCGCGACCTGCGGACGGGTTCCTCGGTCCGCGGCGCGATCGACCTCGCGCACGTGCTCACGGGGCTCGCCGCGCTGCGCGGCGAGGACGAGCCGCAGCGCGAGACGGCGCGGGACGCGGCCTACGCCGCCCTGTCCGGCCGGGTCAAGGTGGTCGACGGGCTGGACCGGACCGCCGAGGCGATCATCGACGAGCTGCTGGAACGGCTGTGGCCCGAAGCGGCCCCGGAGCCGTCGGACACCCCGGAGGACGACCCGGGAAAAGCTAGCGGCCCCCCGCCCCCGGGCGCGGGGGGCCAGTCCGGCCGGGACCGGTCGTCGCGCGGGCAGCGGACGGTCGGCCGCGGCGAGCTGGGCTCGCGGCACGACGGCTTCGAGGACGTGTCGCCGGAGGTCGGACAGCTCGACGAGCAGGCGTTCGAGGCCATGCTGGCCGAGAACCCCGACCAGGCCGCCGCGCTCC
>NZ_JACBXB010001206.1 GCF_013870575.1 Pseudonocardia pini | reverse complement strand
GACGACGCCGGGCCGGGCGGGCGCGTGCCCGCCTCGACGCCGGGCCTGCCGGTGGACGCGGTGGCGTGCGAGCTGCTGGCCACGACCAAGCACGTCCGGGAGTTCCGAATCGTCGACGGCCTGTCCCGCGGCGCGCTGACGGACGCGTTGGGAGACAAGGACACCGGCACCGTCGTGCACGCCTAGACCGGGCCCGGGCGGCCACCCCCCTCCGCGCGGCCCGCCCCGCCACCCCTCCGCGAGTCCCCCCATTCCGACGCGCGAGTCGGACATCGTCCCCGCCCGCCCTGTCGGACTCGCGCGTCGAAAGTGGGGGACTCGCGCGTCGAGAGTGGGGGACTCGCGCGTCGAAGGTGGGGGACTCGCGCGTCGAGAGTGGGGGACTCGCGGGTCAGAGCCAGCCGGGCTTCACCAGGCCGCTCTCGTAGCCCAGCACCACCAGCTGCGCGCGGTCCCGGGCACCGAGCTTCACCATGGAGCGGCTCACGTGGGTCTTCGCCGTGGCCGGGCTGACCACGAGCTTCGCGGCGATCTCGTCGTTGGACAGGCCGGTGGCGACCAGGGCCAGCACCTCGCGCTCCCGGTCGGTGAGCAGGTCCAGCCGGTGGCCCGGGGCGGCGGGGCGGGAGCGCTGGGCGAACTCGGCCACCAGGCGTCGGGTCACGGCGGGGGAGAGCAGCGCCTCGCCGCCGTGCACCACGCGGACCGCGCGGAGCAGCTCGGCGGGGTCGGTGTCCTTGACCAGGAACCCGCTGGCCCCGGCGCGCAGGGCGTCGAAGATGTAGGCGTCCTCGGCGAAGGTCGTGAGCACCACGACCCGGGTCGCGGCCAGCCGCGGGTCGGCCGTGATGTCCCGGGTCGCCTCGAGCCCGTCGCGTCCGGGCATGCGGATGTCCATCAGCACGACGTCGGGCAGGGTGTCCCGGCAGACCCGGACCGCGGCGTCCCCGTCCTCGGCCTCCCCGACGACCTCCAGGTCCGGCGCCGAGCCGAGCAGCGCCCGGAACCCGGCGCGCACCAGCGCCTGGTCGTCCGCGAGCACGACCCTGATCACGTGTCCTCCAGGGGTAGCAGGGCCTCGA
>NZ_JACBXB010001205.1 GCF_013870575.1 Pseudonocardia pini | reverse complement strand
ACGCTCACCGAGCACCCGGTGGCCAGGGTCAGCACCGCGACCAGGCCGGTGAGCACGCGCCTCACGGGGCGAACCCGGTCAGGTCGGTGACCCACTCGGTGGCCTCGGTGACCATGCCGTCGTTGCGCAGGTGCAGGGTGGCCTGGACCGGTGACCCGACGGCGAACAGCCCGTCCGAGGTGGCGTCCCCGAGCTCGGGGCTGAAGGCCTGGACCACCGTCCGTGCCTCGCCGTTCTCGGTGCTCACCCGCACCCGGCCCGCCTGGGCGCGGACGGTCTCGTTGTTCGGGAGCAGGACGTCGATCCTCGCGTTCGGGGGGAGCCGGGCGTAGTCCGGCGCGGTCAGGACGAACTCGGCCTCGACGTAGAGGGAGCCTGCGCGCTGGACCGTGGCCAGCTCGCTGTTCGCGGGCACGAACGACCCCACGGAGTAGCTCACGCCCTCGACGCGGCCCTGGTCGGTCGCGGTGACCACCATCGTCGTGCCGTCCTTGATCTGGTAGGGCACCTTGGCCGGGTCGACCAGGCCCTGGGCGAGGTCGCGGACGAGGGTGGCGCTCTGCAGCTCGAACATCGGCTGCCCGACCTGCACCTCGTCGCCGACCTGCACCAGCTGGGCGCTGACCGTGCCGGAGTAGTCGGTGCCGACGGGGTAGTTCTCGGCGGCCAGCGAGGCCGAGCGGCCCTCGACCTCGCCCTTGCGGGCGTTGAGCAGCATCGTGAGGTAGGCGGCCAGCACCAGCACGACGACGATGCCGAGCGCGAGCCGGAACCTGCGGGCGACGGTCATCGGGGCCTCCGCTGCGTGGGGACGCCGTCGCCGAAGGCGAGGACGTCGGCGGCGAGGTCGGCGCCGCGCCTACGCCGGTCGGATCGGTCACGGCGGCGCTGCTGGGGGATGCGGAAGGCCGACAGGGCGACCATCGGGCCCGTCTCGGGGTCCGCGGGCCGCACCTCCAACCGGTGCCGCCTGCGCGGACGCTCGGTGGGAGGTGGCACCTCCTCGGCGGAGCGAGCCGGCGGGGCCGCGGCGTCGTTCGGCACCGGAGCGCCCGGGACCGAGCCGTTCACACCGTTCTGGACCGGCTTCC
>NZ_JACBXB010001204.1 GCF_013870575.1 Pseudonocardia pini | reverse complement strand
GTCCTGGAGCGCTCAGCCGCGCCCGCCGCGGCTCTGCGTGCCCAGACGGTGATCATGGCGTGGCCTCGGATCGTCAGGGCGGCCGTGGTGCGACGGCGCGCGCACACTCCACATCGCTCGTGATCGCCGCCTGGGATCGCCCGACCGCGGCCTCCACGGTTGTCCGTGCCCAGGCAGTGATCATGGATGCCTCGACAGTTCGTGGAGGCCCGCGGCAGCAACCACCGGCCCGCGGCAGCGACCACCGGCCCGCGGCAGCGACCACGGGCTGAGGCAGAGACCATGGCGCCGGACGAACGTGTCGGGTGGACGTCCACCCGCGTTGGCCACCACATAACGACACTCCGGAACCAACGAGCAGCGGACCACGAGTCAGCACTGGCACCCGAGCTAGCACCGGCACCCGAGCGAGGGCCAAGACACGAGCGAGCACCGACACGAACGACCGCGACACGGACGACCGCGACACGGACGACCGCGACACGGACGACCGCGACACAACGAGCACCGGCACGAACGAGCACCCGCCCACGAACCACCACCAGCACCAACGAGCACCCGCCCACGAACCACCACCAGCACCAACGAGCACCCGCCCACGAACGACCACCGGCACCAACGAGCACCCGCTCACGAACGACCACCGGCACCAACGAGCACCCGCACACGAACCACCACCAGCACCAACGAGCACCCGCACACGAACGACCACCGGCACCAACGAGCACCCGCTCAGGAGCAAGCACCGACACGAACGAGGGCCCGCACACGAACGACCGCGACACGGAACGAGGGCCGGTGGTCCGCGGTCCGGGCACTCCCCCGGACCCCGGGCCACCGGCCCCCTGGTCGACGTCGATCCGCTCCCCAGCGAGCCGACGCCACCCGCGGCCCGAAGCAGCCGCGGTCGTTTCCTTTCGTTCTCCCGGGACTCCCCAGCCCCGGGAAACCTGTGGACCCGTCAGAACGACAGGTGGTGGTGCCCCGATCCGGAGCCGACGGCCCGACGGTGGTGCCTGCCCTGCCGCGACAGGTCGCCGAGCACCTGCGGACCGGTGTCGGTCAGGGAGGTGTAGGCCGGGGCGGCGGGGG
>NZ_JACBXB010001203.1 GCF_013870575.1 Pseudonocardia pini | reverse complement strand
GCTGGCTGCAGGCCTGGGGCGAGACGGGCCGGGGCTCGGCCTTCCGGCTGACCCTCCCGCGCACCGAGGGGGACCTGCTCGAGGCGAGCCCGCTGCCGTTGCAACCCGAGGGGGACGATCCCGAGCACGGCCACCCGCTCCCGGCCTCGGTCCCGACGCCGCCGTGGGGCACCCCGATCCCGGTCGACGAGCCGCAGCGGGCGGAGCCGTGAGCAGGCGGCTGTCGATGCTGTTCCTGGCCCTGTGCGCGCTGCTCGCGGGCTGCGCGAGCGTGCCAGGGGACTCGTCGGTCCAGGTGCTCCGCAAGGTCACCGAGGGGGACACCCCGGACCTGCCCGCGGGCCCGGTCGACGGGACGAACCCCCTCGACCTCGTGCGCGGGTTCGTCTACGCCTCCGGCAGCACCGTGGACCGACACGGCGCCGCGCGCCGGTTCCTCACACCGCAGGCCTCGGAGGGCTGGGACGACGGGGAGTCCCTCACCGTCCTCGCCGAACAGTTCGACACCGTCTACCCGCCCACGAGCAGCACGGACCCGGACACCGCGACCGTGCGGATCCGGGGCGACCGGGTGGGCACGCTGGACTCGCTGAGCGCGTTCGAGCCCGCCGAGGCTCCGGTGGAGATCGACGTGACGGTCCGCCGCTCGGACGGGCAGTGGCGGATCGACCGGCTCCCCGGCGGCGTGCTGGTGCGGATGTCGGACTTCCGCGCGAACTACCGCACGGTCAAGGGCTACTTCGTCGAGCCGACCCGGCAGGCCACCGTCGCCGACCTGCGGTACCTCCCCGCCGTGCCCGCCCAGGCGCTCCCCTCGCGGGCGGTGGACATGCTGCTCACCGGGCCGTCGCCCGCGCTGCGCAACGCCGCGGAGTCCGAGGTGCCGCCCACCGCGCGGCTGCGCACGAACGTGACGAACGCGCCCGACGGCACCCTCGTCGTGGACCTCACACAGGTCGGTGACCTGGACGAACCCCGTCGGCGACTGCTGGCGGCCCAGTTCGTGCAGACGCTGGCGGAGATCAACGTCCCGCGGGTGCGGCTGCTGGTCGACGGGGCACCCCTGCTCGGCGGGGGCGACCTCACCGTGGAC
>NZ_JACBXB010001202.1 GCF_013870575.1 Pseudonocardia pini | reverse complement strand
CGCGGCGACCAGCCCTTCCTGCACGCCGCGGCGTCCAACGTCGGCGCCATCCGGCTGTACGAGCACCTCGGCTTCACGGTCTCCCGGGAGCTGGTGTTCGCGGCCTACCGCGCCCCCGCGGACGTCTCCGAGGCTCAGTCGATGGTCTGACCGCTCGTCTCCTCCTCGACCCGCAGGTCGTGGAGCGCGAGGATCTCGTCGACGGCACCGGGGGAGAGGACCTGGTCCAGCACCAGGATCGCGCACCCGGTCACGCCGCTGCGCCCGACGAGCGCGCCCGGCTCCACCCGCAGGCTCTGCGTGGCCGTGGCCACGGCCCGCTTGAACACCGACTCGCGGATCCCGGCGACCAGCGGCTCGTAGGCGCCGACCAGGTCGCCGCCCACGGTGATCACCGCGGGGTTCAGCAGGTTGACCGCGCCCGCCAGCACCTCGCCGATCCGCCTGCCCGCCTCGCGGACGAGCTTCACGGCCTCGGCGTCCCCGGCGCGGACGAGGTCGACGACCCCGGACACCGTGTCCACGTCCCGGCCCCGCGTGGTGAGGTCACGGATCAGCGCGGAGCCGCTGGCGAGGATCTCGATGCAGTCGACGTTGCCGCAGTGACAGGGCATGCCCGGGCCGTCGGCCACCTGGGTGTGCCCGATCTCGCCCGCCGAGCCGCGCGCCCCGCGCTGCAGCGTGCCGCCGCTGACCACGGCCGCGCCGATCCCGGTGGAGACCTTCAGCACCAGCAGGTCGTCGATCCCGGGATGGGCGTGCTGCTCGGCGATCGCCATGACGTTCACGTCGTTGTCCACCCGCACCGGCACCGGGAAGCGGTCCGCCAGCAGGCCGGGGAGCTTCACCCCGGCCCAGCCCGGCAGCACCGGAACCCCGATGCTGCAGCCCGCCACCGAGTCCACCGTGCCCGGGATCGAGAGCCCGATGCCCCGGACCCCGGCCGGGTCCACGCCCGCCTCCGCCACCAGCGTCGTCAGCCGGTCGGCCACGGCGGCCATCACCGGTTCCGGCCCGATGCGGGTGCGGATCCGCAGCGAGTCCTGGGCCAGCACGGTCCCGGCCAGGTCGCAGACGGCGAGCGAGGTCCGGC
>NZ_JACBXB010001201.1 GCF_013870575.1 Pseudonocardia pini | reverse complement strand
CCGTGTCCGCGGCGAGCTCGACGAGCTGGCTCACGCTGACCTGGCCGGGGAGCGTGACCGTGGGGCGGGCGACGCCTGCGGCCCGCTCGGCGAGCAGGACGTCCACGTCCGCGGCCCAGCCCTCGGGATCCGGGTCCTCGACGGGCTCCGGTTCCTCCAGCTCGAAGCTGAGCTGGTTCTCGTCCTGCCGCTTCCGGGCCCGCTTCGCCCGCTCCCGGGCCTTCAGCGCCTCGCGCACCAGGTCGGCGCCCTCGTGCACCGCGGCCGACCGGGCGCCGAACGGGTCGGCGGGCCACTCGCCGGTGACCTCACGGGCCAGCACCGGGTTCTCCGCCTCGGGCTCGGGCGGGTCCGCCCACACCTCGGGCACGGTGACCGCGCCCAGCGTGGTGAGGAACTCCGACGGCCCCCGCGGCGTCGACCCGGTGGCGCCCCAGTGGTGTCCCGAGCACAGCAGCACCCGCTCCGACCGGGTGAGCGCCACGTAGAACAGCCGCCGCTCCTCGGTCCGCCGCCGCGCCTCGAGGCCATCCTCGTGCTCGTCGAGGGCCAGCTCGACCTGCTTGCGGTCCGGCGCGGGCGGGACGTACAGCCCGGGCAGGTCGTCCGCGTCCCCCCGCAGCGGGACCGGCAGCTCGGCGACGGCGGTGATCCAGCTCCCGGACATCTTCCGGCCGGGGAACACCTGGGTGACCAGGTGCGGGACGGCCACGACCTCCCACTCCAGGCCCTTCGCCGCGTGCACGGTGAGGATCTGCACCCGGTCCTCGGCCACCTCGACCTCGCCCGGGGACAGCCCGTCCTCGGCCTGCTCGGCGGTGTCCAGGTAGTCCAGCAGGGCGGGCAGGCCGGACACCTCGGCACCCGCCGCGAAGTCCGCGACGACGTCCGCGAAGGCGTCCAGGTGCGCGCGGCCCGCGGGACCGGGCCGGGCGGCGGTCTCGACGTCGAGCAGCAGCACCCGTTCGACGTCCGCGACCAGGTCCGGCAGCGGCGCCGACGCCCGCGACCGCAGCCAGGACAGCTCGCGCGCCAGCCTGCGGATCCGCGCGTACCCGGCTTCGGAGTAGTGCTCGGCGGGGCCCGGGTCGTCC
>NZ_JACBXB010001200.1 GCF_013870575.1 Pseudonocardia pini | reverse complement strand
ACGGACGACGCGCTCGCGGTCCTCGACGCCGTGCCCGGTCTGGGGCTGAGCCTCGACGCCTCGCACCTGGTCGTGACCACGCACGACCTCGCCGACGCCGTCGCACGCCTGGGCGCCCGGGTCACCAACGTGGCGGTGAAGGACGGCTCCGGCACCCCGGAGGACTTCGTGTTCGGCGTGCTCGGCACCGGCGACGTCGACTTCGCGGCGCTGCTCGCGGGACTGGCCGAGCAGGGCTTCACCGGTCCGGTCACCGTGGAGCACGAGTCCCACCAGTTCGGGGACACCCGCCCGGCGGCCCAGGTCCTCACCGAGAGCCTGGCCTACGTCCGCAGCGTCCTCCCCACCCCCGTGCCGAGATGAACGTCAGTGCTGTTCGATCATGGTCGGAACAGCACTGACGCTTATCTCGAGCCGGTCTCCCAGGTGACCGGCGGCGGGGTGCCTGCGCCCTTCGGGCCGGGGACGCCGCGGAAGCCGTAGGGGCTGGGCTCGCGGCCGGGTTGGACGAACCAGCACTCCCCCGGCTCGCCGCGCTCGAGGATCGCCTCGATCGCGTCGGCGACGTTCTCGGCCGTGAGCAGCGGGAAGTCGCCGAACTGCGCCTTGGCGCGGGCGATCAGCGGGGTGTCGGCGAAGCCGGGGCACACCGCGTTGACCGTGATCCCGCTCGCGGCCAGCGTGGGTGCCGCGGACCGCACGTAGCCGACGACGGCGTGCTTCGAGGCCGTGTAGAGGGCGTCGCCGGGCATGGCGACCAGGCCCGCCAGCGACGCCGTCGCGACGATCCGGCCGCCCCCCGCCCGTCGCAACGCGGGGACGGCGGCGACCACGCCGAACACCACGTGGTCGACGTTCACCCCCATGATCGCCCGGTACCCCGCCAGGTCGAGGTCCTCGACGCCGGACTGGCCCGAGGTCATGCCGGCGTTGAGCAGCACGGTGCGCAGCGGGCCGATCTCCTCGGCCGCGGCGACCAGCGCCTGCACCGCCTCCGGGTCGGTGACGTCCACGGTGCGGGCCGTGCCACCCAGCTCCGCGGCGACCCTCCCTTGAGGTCGGCGGCCCGGAACCGGGGCAGCGTGATGGCGTCG
>NZ_JACBXB010001199.1 GCF_013870575.1 Pseudonocardia pini | reverse complement strand
CGGCCCGCGACCGCGGCGCCCGGGGTGAACGGCAACGGCGGCCGGACCTGGTACGCCCCACGCACGATCAGCCCGTCGACGAAGCTGACGCCCGCCGCCGCCACCCCGACGAGCACCTCTCCGGGCCCCGGGGCCGCCGGGGCCTCGTCGACGACGGTGAGCAGCTCCGGATCGCCGAACTCGGTACACACCACGCGCAACATGGGTCCACTCTCGCCGATCCCCCCGCCGAGATGAACCTCAGGGCTGTTCGATCATGCTCCGCACAGCACCCACGTTCATCTCGACGGAGAGTCAGAGCGACTTGAGCACCGCGTCCGCCGAGCTCACGGTGACGTCCCCGGGCGAGGACTCGACCCACACGCCCGTCACGACGCCGTCGGCGATGACCGCGGCGTAGCGCTGGTTGCGCAGGCCGAGGCCCATGCGGGTGCCGTCCAGGGTCAGCCCCATCGCCTTGGCCAGGTCGCCGTTGCCGTCGCCGAGCATGAGGACCGTGTCCCCGGTGTCGCGGGACCTGCCCCAGGCGTCCATCACGAACGCGTCGTTGACCGACACGCATGCGATCGTGGTGACCCCCTTGGCCTTGAGCTCGTCCGCGCGCAGCACGTACTCCGGCAGGTGCTGGTCGGAGCAGGTGGGGGTGAAGGCCCCGGGGACCCCGAACAGGACGACCGTGCCGGAGCCCAGGACGTCGGTGCTCCGGACGGGCGTGGGGGCACCGTCGCGGATCGTGGTGAGCGTGACGTCCGGCAGGGTGTCGCCGACGGAGAGCGCCATGGGGTTCCTCGTTTCGCGGAAGGGCGTGATCACCCGCACGTTATCCCGGCCCTCACCCCCACCGCAGCCGCCAGACCCGGGCACCGCACAGCCGGGCGGCGTAGCCGCGCAGGCTCCGCGCCGCCAGGTCCGGACAGACGGCGACGTGCTCGGCCGCGACGCGCTCCGCCTCCGGCATCGTCCACGGCGGGGTCGCCACGGTGAGGGTCAGCCGGTCCGCCGCGAGCTCCGTGACCACCGCCCCGAACCGCTCCTCCCAGCTCCGCAGGACCGTGGCCAGGCGGTTCGGGTCGTCGAGGATCAGCGACGCGCTGGGGACCG
>NZ_JACBXB010001198.1 GCF_013870575.1 Pseudonocardia pini | reverse complement strand
TGGTCTCCGTGCGCCGGTTCGGGGCCGCGGCACGGGTCCTCGCCGACCACGCCGACACCGACCTCGCGGTCTGTGCCCTCGAGGCCGAGGTCCGCACGATCGACGACGACCCGGCGCGGTGGGCCGAGCTGTCCGCCCTGCTGGACCGGCTCGGCGAGGACGTCGTGGCGAGCCGGGACCTGCTGACCAGCGGACGGCTGCGCTGCCTGCACCGCGAGCAGCGGATGGACGAGGCGATCGCGCTGGTCCGCGGCCTGGAACGGGAGGGACGGATGGGGGACGTCGCCCGCTCCGATCCCTCGGTCGTCGCCTTCATCGGCTGGACGATGGCGCACCGCCCGCGTGAGGCCGAGTACTTCCTCGACGCCTACGAGGGCGACCAGAACACGCATCCGGTCCGCTTCATGATCGGGGCGACGTCGGGCGTCGACCCCGTCCCACCCCCCGTGCAGCAGACCTGGGGAGCGTTCGACCCGATCGTCGGGTGGGGCCTGGTCTGGCAGGGCAGGCTGGCGGAGGTGATCCGGTCCGCGTTCGCGACCCCGGAGGGGTCACGGGACAACGCCAACCTCGTGCTCGCCTCGTTGTGGAGCGGGCGTCCGGAGATGGCGGAGGAGGCCTGGCGGCGCATCGCGCTCGAGCGCCGCACACGCCCCCACGCCACGTACGCCCGGGCCGCGATGCACCTCGTCGCCGGGGACGACGATGCGGCCTACGCCGGGATCCGGCAAGCGCTGCCCGCGGCCCGCGAGTCCGGCGGAGGGGTGCGACACCGCATCCTGGCGGGGCTCGCCCTGCTGCGGAGCGGGGCGGTCGAGGACGCGGCACTGACGTTGGACGGCTGCCTCCGCGAGGCGACCCGCTCCGGTCAGACGGGGCTCGCCGAGTGGGCGGGCATGCTCGTCGGGGCCGCGATGCTCGTCCGTGGTCGCCCCGGTGACGCCGACCCGGTGCTGCGCGCCGCGTTGGCCTCGATGCGCCGCGGACGACGCCACCTGCTGAGCGTGTCCACCACTCTCCTGGTGGTGGAGACGGCGACCCGCCTCGGCCGGGAGGCAGAGGTCCGGGCCCTGGTCGCCGAGGTCCGGGGCGAGGCGGAGGACCGCGG
>NZ_JACBXB010001197.1 GCF_013870575.1 Pseudonocardia pini | reverse complement strand
TCAACAACGGCTACGCGCTGCGCAGCCGGGCGAGCCGGCGGGTGGTCGGCCACCGGACGTCGTGCGCCCAGCCGAACCTCTCGAAGAACCAGATCACCCGCGCCGAGATGTCGATCTGGCCCTTGAGCACCCCGTGCCGGGCGCAGGTCGGGTCGGCGTGGTGCAGGTTGTGCCAGCTCTCGCCCATCGACAGGATCGCCAGCGGCCAGAAGTTGCGGCTGCGGTCCCGCGAGCGGAACGGCCGGGCCCCGACCATGTGGCAGATCGAGTTGATCGACCAGGTCACGTGGTGGCACACCGCCATGCGGACCAGGCCGCCCCAGAAGAACCCGGTCACCGCGCCGGCCCAGGACCAGGTCAGCAGGCCGCCGAGCAGCGCGGGCAGCACCAGGCTGACCGTGACCCAGAGGCCGAACAGGGCGCTCACCCGGCGGAGCACCTTGTCCGCCAGCAGGTCCGGGATGAACCGCTCCCAGTTCGTCTTGTCCCGGTCGAACACCCAGCCGACGTGCGCCCAGACGAAGCCGCGGGCCACGGCCCACGGGGTGGTCCCGTAGCGCCAGGGCGAGTGCGGGTCCCCGTCCTTGTCCGAGTACGCGTGGTGGCGGCGGTGGTCGGCGACCCAGGCCATCATGGAGCCCTGGATGGCCATCGAGCCGGTGATCGTGAGGACCACCCGCAGCCAGCGCTGGGCCTTGAACGAGCGGTGCGTGAAGTGTCGGTGGTAGCCGACGGTCACCCCGAGGATGCCGACGACGTAGAACACGGCCGCGATCGCGAGGTCCCACCAGCCGAGCCCCCATCCCCACAGCACGGGGACGGTGGCCAGCAGCGCGAGCATCGGGAGCACCACGAACGCCCACACGAGGCCCTGCTGCCAGCCGCTGCGCCGGGCTCCCAGGATCGGCTGTGCGTCCGGCGCGGGATCGGGGGGGACGGGGAGGTCTGGGGCCTCGACGGACAAACGGTCACCTCGGAGATCGCTGGGTCTACTCGATTTCAGGGTAAGGGCACCCGTACCGACAGTTGAAGTGTGGCGGGTACTCCTCACGTCACGGACGGCCCCGCGTCACCGTGTCGCCACGGGTCGGTCGGGCGGCCCGACGTCAGGAAAC
>NZ_JACBXB010000011.1 GCF_013870575.1 Pseudonocardia pini | reverse complement strand
GTCGCCGTCCGTGACCTCGGCCAACGCGGAGTGCGCAGCGCGACGCTCCCCCGCCGAGGCCGACCGATACACCGCCGAGCGCACCAGCGGATGTCGGAACCGAACCCGCTTCCCGATCGCCAGGAGACCGTCGGTGTCGGTGGCATCGGTCGCCCACCGGGTGACCCCGAGCCGCTCCGCCGCGCCCCACAGCAGCAGCGGGTCGCCGACCGGCTCGGCCGCGGCGATCACCAGCAGCCGCCGGGTCTCCGCGGGCAGCGGTTCGAGGCGGCGCAGGAAGCTCGCCTCGATCCGCCCCGGGACCGCGGGGACCCGGTCGAGCCCGAAGCCACCGGCCAGCTCCTCGAAGCTGAGCCCGCGGGGCAGCTCGACGAGCGCGAGCGGGTTCCCGCGGGTCTCGGCCACGATCCGGTCGCGCACCGGCTCGTCGAGCGGACCGGTGAGGACCGACTCCAGCAGGGCCCGCGCGTCGTCGTACCGGAGTCCGCCGACCACCAGTCCCGGCAGGCCCGCCAGCACGTCGTCCTCGGTGGGCTCGCGCACCGCGAAGACCAGGGCGACGGGGTCGGCCGCCAGCCGCCGGGCCACGAACGCGAGGGTCTGGGCGGAGGCCCGGTCCAGCCACTGGGCGTCGTCGACGAGGCAGACCAGGGGCTGTTCCCCCGCCGCCTCGGACAACAGGGTCAGCACGGCCAGGCCCACCCGGAACCGGTCCGGTGCGGCCCCCGCACGCAGGCCGAACGCGACGTGCAACGCGTCCGCCTGCGGTTCCGGGAGGTGTCCGAGGCGGTCGAGGAACGGGGCGCAGATCTGGTGCAGACCGGCGAACGCGAGCTCCATCTCCGACTCGACACCCGCGGCGCGCGCGACCCGGCACCCCGTGGCATGCCGGTCCAGGTGGTGCAGCAGCACGGACTTGCCGATGCCCGCCTCGCCGCGCAGGACGAGGACCCGGCTCCGGCCCTCCCGCACGTCCCCGAGGACCCGATCGAGCTCCTCGCACTCCCGGCGTCGACCTCGCAGCACCGACGGTGATGCGGGTCTCGTCATGACTGATGGACAGTACTGAGGGTGACCACCCGGGGCAATGACGCCCGGGACCCGGCGGACCAGGGGGACACCAGGGGGACACCAGGGTGTGTCCCTGGCGCGACGCGGCACCGGCTGCGTGACCGTGGATGCCCCGAAGTCACCCGAGGAGGGCCGCGATGAGCACGATGGACGTCCGGAGCAGTGCCGTGAGCAGGATCGCCGGGGCCAGGACCGTGGAGCTGAGGTTCGAGGTGGTGGTCATCCCCGTCTCGGACGTCGACCGCGCGAAGGAGTTCTACGACGGGCTCGGGTGGCGGCTCGACGCCGACTTCCCCTTCGACAACGGCTTCCGGGTCGTGCAGTTCACGCCCCCCGGCTCGGCGACCTCGGTCCAGTTCGGCACCCGCATGACCTCGGCGGAGCCCGGCTCGGCCCGGGGCCTGTACCTGATCGTCTCGGACATCAAGGCCGCACGAGAGGCGGTGGCGGCCCGGGGGGTCGAGATCAGCCCGGTGTTCCATCCGGAGTCACCGGGCGCCCAGTTCCGGGCCGACGGCGGGGGCGACCGGCTCGCGGGCGCCGCACCCGAGCACGACAGCTACTCCTCCTTCGCCACGTTCAGCGACCCCGACGGCAACGGCTGGCTGCTGCAGGAGGTCACGACACGGCTGCCCGGTCGGATCGACCCCGCCGAGGCCGCGTACTCCTCGCCCTCCGACCTGGCGGACGCGCTCCGCCGGGCGGCGGCCGCGCACGGCGAGCACGAGACCCGCACCGGGGAGCCCGACGAGGACTGGCCCACCTGGTACGCGGCGTACATGGTCGCGGAGCGGACCGGGGCGGAGCTCCCGACGTGACGGCCCACGACGTCGTCGTCCTGGGCGGCGGGGCACCGGGTGAGCACTGCGCCGCCGCACTGGCCGCACGGGGGCTGCGCGTGATGGTCGTCGAGCGCGAACTGGTCGGTGGCGAGTGCTCCTACTGGGCCTGCATCCCGTCGAAGTCGCTGCTGCGCCCCGGCGAGGCGGTCCAGGGCGCGCGGGACGCGGGTGCGCACGCCGAGGTCGACGTCGCCGCCGCACTGGCCTGGCGGGACTTCATGGTGTCGGACTACTCCGACGCGGGCCAGGAGCGTTGGCTCGCCGACCACGGCATCGACCTGGTCCGGGGGACCGGGCGGATCGCCGGGACCGGGGTGGTGGACGTCGACGGCGTCCCGCACGAGGCGGAGCACATCGTCGTGGCGACCGGGGCGGACCCGTTCGTGCCGCCGATCCCGGGGCTGCGCGGGCTCGAGGGGGTCTGGGGCACCCGCGAGGCGACCGGGATGAAGGCCGTCCCGCGTCGCCTGCTGATCCTCGGCGGCGGCCCGGTGGGCGTCGAGATGGCCCAGGTCGTACGCAGGCTCGGCGGCGAGGCGGTGCTGGTCGAAGGGGCGGACCACCTGCTCCCCCGCGAGCCCGCACCGCTGGGCGAGGGGCTCGGCGAGGCCCTCCGTCGCGACGGCGTCGAGGTGAGGTCGGGAGCACGGGCGACGTCCGCGCGCCGGGACGGCGGACGGTTCGTCCTGGAGCTCGACGGCGGGGAGGAGCTCCGCGGCGATCGGCTGCTCGTGGCGACCGGGCGTCGCCCACGCGTCGAGGGGATCGGCCTGGAGACCGTCGGCGTCGAGGCCGACCCCCGCGGGATCCCGGTCGACGAGTACCTGCGGGCCGGCGAGCGACTGTGGGCGATCGGCGACGTCAACGGGATCTGGCCGCTGACCCACGTCGGCGAGTACGAGGGCGACGTCGTCGCGGCGAACATCGCCGGCGACCCCCGCCCGGCGAACTACACCGCCGTCCCGCGGGTCACCTACACGGACCCGCAGGCCGCGGCGGTGGGCGCGGTCGAGGCGGAGTACAGCGCGCGGGTCGCGCTGTCCGACGTGCCGAAGACCGCGACCTACACCCACGCCTACGCCGAGTCCCCCGGGTTCCTGACGCTGCTCAGCGACGGCGAGCGGCTGACCGGCGCCTACGCACTGGGACCGGAGGCCGGTGAGTGGCTGCAGCAGGCCACCCTGGCGATCCGCGCCCGCGTCCCGCTCGAGGTGCTGGGCGACACGATCCAGCCCTTCCCGAGCTTCTCCGGGATCTACGACGCGGCGCTGCAGGCCCTGCGCGGCCGGATCGCGGGGGCGCCGCAGATGACCGGCCTGTCGACCTGAGGAGGACCGATGACCAGTCCCACGACCTCGCCCACGCTCCGGCGCGACCCGGACCTGCTCGGACAGACCGTCGTGGTGATCGGCGGCAGCGCGGGCATCGGGCTCGAGACCGCTCGACGTGCTCGGGCCGAGGGCGCCGACGTCGTCCTGACCGGCCGCGATCCCGCGCGCCTGGAGCGGGCCGGGCACGACGTCGGCGCACGGAGCACGGCCGCCTTCGACGCGGCGGACGAGGCGGCGCTGGCACGGTTCTTCGACGCGCTGCCGCACCCCCTCGACCACGTGCTGATCACCGCGGGCGGGCCGCACTACGGACCGTTGCTCGAGATGGACCCGGCCCAGGTGGGCGAGGCGCTCGGCTCGCACATCGCGGTGGCGCTCGCGGTCGCGCGCAACGTCGTGGGCCGGATGCGGCCCGGCGGCACCCTGCTGCTCATGGGTGGCACCGGTGGGCGACGCATCGGGCACGGCCTCGGGATCATCTCCGCGGCCACCGCCGCGCTGCCCCCGTTCACCGCGGCCCTCGCGCTGGAGCTCGCCCCGGTGCGCGTCAACCTCATCGCCGCGGGCTTCGTCGACACCCCGTTGTCGGCGTCGCTGTTGGGCGAGCGGCTCGAGGAGCGCCGCGAGGAGCTGCGGACCACGCTGCCGATCGGTCGCGTCGTCGGCCCGGCCGACGTCGCGGCGCTCGCCGTCCATCTCATGACCAACACCGCGCTGACCGGCGCCACCTACGACATCGACGGCGGCCAGCAGTTCGTCGCAGGCCAGGGATGACAGGAGCCTCATGAGCCCCGCAGAGCAGTTCCACGTCCACGAGGTCAGCCGGTCCTACTGGCGGGTGACCTTCGACAACGGCCCGGTCAACCTGATGGACCCGGACACCGTCGAGCAGCTCGGCGCCCTCGTCGAGCGGATCGAGGGCGACGCCGACCTGACCGTCGTCGTCTTCCGCAGCGACACCCCGGGTTACTTCATGGCCCACTGGGACTTCCTGGCCGACAACACCCGGGTGGCGCGGATGCAGCCCGGCCCGACCGGCCTGCACCCCTACCTGGACAACCTCGTGCGGCTGAGCAGGGTGCCGGTGGCGACCATCGCCGAGATCCGCGGCCGGGCCCGCGGTGCGGGCAGCGAGTTCGTGCTGGCCACCGACATCCGGTTCGCGTCCGAGAAGGCGGTGCTCGGCCAGTTCGAGGTCGGCGTCGGCGCGGTCCCGGGCGGTGGCCCCATGGCGCGGCTGGGGCGGCTCGTCGGCCGCGGGCGCGCCCTGGAGATCCTGCTCGGCGGCGACGACGTGCCCGCCACCCTGGCCGCCGAGTACGGCTACGTGAACCGCGTTGTCCCGGACGCCGAGATCGGCGAGGTCACCCACGCCTTCGCCGCCCGGATCGCCGCCTTCGACCGCACCGCCGTCGCGGGGATCAAGAAGCTGGTCGACGTGGCGACCCTGCCCGAGGACGACGAGTTCGCACCCGGGCTCGCCGCCTACTTCGCCACCGCGGGCAGGGCGGAGCACCGGCCGTTCGTCCGGCACCTGCTCGAGCAGGGCCTCCAGCAGCCCGACGGGATCGAGACCGACCTCGGCCACGCGGTCGGCAGGTTGCGGCGGGAGGAGGCCGAGGGGACCAGGCTCTGACCCTCGGTCACCCGATACCCGTCAGGTGGCGGATGTTTCGCGCCGGGCTCCGCGGCACCGTCGTCCCCAGACACCGCGACCACGAAGGAGCCCGCCATGACCACCCACGCCGCCCACGAGACCTCGCACGGAGGGTCGCTGAGCGCCCTGTCGCTCATCTCCGGCTTCCTGCCGTGGATCGCCTTCACGATCATCGCCCAGCGGCTGGCCGCCGACGGCGTGGCCTGGAGCGCGCTGATCGCCGTGGCCATGACGGTGGTCGCGCTGGTGTGGGACCGCGCCCGGCGCAGTCCGACGCAGCTGAACCTGTACTCCATGGTGCTGTTCACGGTGATGGCCGTGGCCGGTTTCGTGGGCGGGCACGAGGTGGACCGCTGGCTGTTCGAGTGGGGCCGGCCGCTGGTCGGCGTGCTGCTCGGCCTGGCGATCCTGGCGACCGCGTACGGCAGGCCGTTCACCGCGGAGTACGCGAAGCAGTCGACGCCGCAGGAGTACTGGACCTCGCCGCTGTTCCTGAGGATCAACCGCACGCTGTCCGCGGTGTGGGGCGTCGCCGTCGCGCTGCTGGGTGCGGCCTCGCTGGTCGTGGCCGCACTCGACGCCCACGCGGTCGGCACCGACTCGCCCTACCTGCTCGACCTGGCCCTGAACTGGGTGCTGCCGATCGCCGTCATCGTGTGGGCGGTCAGGTTCACCAACACCTACCCGGACCGCGTGACCGCGGCTCAGCACTGAGCCCCTGCGCGCATGGCCTGCGCGGGGAGCAGGCGCCCGGTTGTCGCAGGACTGCCGGCGAGACCTGCCGGTCCGACCGGCCCGCGACGACTCCTCGGTCGGGTCCCGGCTACCCATCCGGTGCTGCCGGGCCCGCCGATCCACGCCGTTCCCGGTAACGCCGCCGGGAGCGGTGATGGCGGAGGGAGCGACACGGCCTAGGCTCGCCTCCCCCAGGCTGGAGGTCCGATGGCCGCACGTTTCGTCGAGCTCGGCTGGCGGCCCACCCCCATGGGCGAGCTGCAGCTGCGCCGTCGGTGGGATCCCGCGGTCGCCGCGGAGGTCCTGGAGGTCAAGCTCGGCGACGAGTTCCTGATGTCCAGCATGTTCACCGTGGCGGAGGAGGAGATGGCGCGCCTCGCCCTCACCGGGCTCGCCGCGCGGGTCGGCGAGGTGGGCGGGCCGGGCCTGGACGTGGTCGTCGGCGGTCTCGGCCTCGGCTACACCGCGCTGACGGTGCTGCAGGCCCCCGGCGTGCGGTCGCTCGCCGTCGTCGAGGCGCTGGAGCCGGTGATCGAGTGGCACCGCGAGGGGCTGATCCCCGCGGGGCGCACCCTGACCGCCGATCCCCGCTGCACCCTCGTGCACGGCGACTTCTTCGCGATGGTCCGTTCCGGCGCGGGCCTCGACCCCACGGCCCCGGGACGGCGCTTCCACGCCCTCGTCGTGGACATCGACCACACCCCGCGGCACCTGCTCCACCCGAGCCACGCCGACCTGTACGAGCCCGCCGGGCTCCGCCGTGTCGCGGAGCTGCTGCACCCGGGAGGCGTGTTCGCCCTCTGGTCCAACGACCCTCCCGACGAGGCCTTCACCCGCGTGCTCGGCGAGGTCTTCGAGACGGCCGACGCCGAGGTCGTCCGCTTCCCGAACCCCCTGCAGGACAGGGAGGCGACCAACACCGTCTACCTCGCCACCACCTGAGAGGACCGGACCCGGGCACGGCGCCGCCACGGCGCGGGACCGACTCGTCCCGGCGAGCGGGTCGGTGCACGAGCGCCGGTCACGGGGGCGTCGTCCGTTCGCCCGATGGCCCGTCGGCGGCGAGCGCCTCGTCGACGGTCTCGAAGACGTTGCGCCGGAACGCATCCGGGGCGGCCGTGCGCATGACGTCGCGGACCTGGCCGATGTCGCGGGCGATGCGCAGGTCGATTCCGTCCCGGCGGAGTGAGTCGGCCAGCTGGACGAGCATCTGCGCGGCGGTGATGTCGACGAACGGGCTGGTCTCCGCGTCCAGGACCACGACGCGGGTCTCGGCCGTGCGCACGCTGTCGATCCGAGCCCGGACGTGGTCGCTGTTGGCGAAGAACAGCCCGGCCTCGACCCGGACGACCACGCTGCGCGGGTCCGTGGGTCGCCCAGCGTGGCGGTCGACGTCGACCCAGGCGTCCCCCACCTTGACCAGCTGCGCGACGTGCGGCCGGGACACCCGGTAGAGGAGCAGCACCATCGACACCGCGATGCCGATGAACAGCCCCGGCAGCGTGTCGAACACCAGCACGCCGAGCATCGTGGCGATCGCGGCGGCGAAGTCGGCCCGCGCGGCGAACCCGTAGATCGTGCCCAGCCGCGTCGTCCACACGCGGTACAGCCGCCGCAGGGACGCGACGTCGACGAGCTCGACGACCGCCGCGATGACGACCGCGGACAGCGTCGCCTCGGGAAGCCGTTCGAACAGCCCGGTCAGGAACAGCAGGGTGACCACCGTCAGAACGGCCACCACCAGGCCGCTGACCTGCGTCCGCGCCCCTGCGGCGCCGTTGACGGCGGTCTTCGACAGGCTGCCGTTGACGACCATCCCGGCACACAGCCCGGAACCGAGGTTGGCCGCGCCCAGGCCCGCGAGCTCGCGATTCGCGGAGACCTCGTAGCCCGCGCGGGCCGCGTACGTCTTCGCCGCACCCAGTCCCTCGGCGAACCCGATCAGCAGGACACCCGCCGCGGGCCCCACGAGACCGAGGTACTCGTGCGGCGCGACGGCGGGCAGCCCCACGGCGGGCAGCCCCGGATCGATCGGACCGACGATGTCCACCCCGTGCGTGTCGAGGTGGAACATCACCGTCACGGCGATGCCGAGCAGGACGACGACGAGCGAACCCGGCACGACCGGCAGCCATCGCCGGAGGGCGAGGACGGCCGCCAGGCTCACCCCGCCCACCAGGACCGTCGGTCCGTCGACGTCGCCGAGGTGCGAGACCGTCCCCCACAGCTGCTCGAAGAAGTCGCCGCCTGCCTTCGGGACGCCCAGCAGCGTGGGGACCTGGCCGATGATGATCGTGAGCGCCAACCCGACGATGAACCCCTTCAGCACCGGCTCGGAGATGAGCGAGGCGATGAAACCCAGCCGGACGAGGCCCGCGAGGATCCCGAGCAGCCCGACGACGAGCGCGAGCGCGGAGGTGAGCGCCACCAGCCGGAGCGGGTCGCCCCCGGCGAAGGGGGCGACGATCGCCGCCGACAGCGCCGCGGTGGCCGACATCGGGCCGACCACGAGGTGGCGGGAGCTGCCGACGGCGGCGTACAGGACGAGCGCGGGCACCGCCGCGTACAGGCCGACCACGGGCGGGACACCGGCGATCGCCGCGTACGCCAGCGCCTCCGGGACCAGCACCGCCCAGACCGTCAGCCCGGCCAGGACGTCGGGCCGCAGCCAGGCCCTCCGATAGCCCTGCAGGGACCCGAACACCGGCCAGGTCCCTACCGGGCCGTCAGAGCCCGCCGACACCCTTGCCCCAGCCGCACAGCAACCCTGTGCCGGCGCTCGCCGCACGTGTCGAGAACAGCAGGGTCGGGACCGGCGCCACCGCGACGCCGATCGCCGGCGGCAGGGCGTCGCCGATCACTGCGCCCATCGTCGGGTCCCCGGCCGTCAGGGCGTGACGATCGCGAAGCTCGGGTCGGGATCGTCGGTCAGGCCGACGATCATGCTGAACGTCTTCGGGTCGCCGTCGAAGTCCACGCCGTCCGGGCTCGCGCCCGCCAGCATGCCCAGGAGCTGGGCCTTGGTCAGTGTGACGACGAGGTCGGCGGGTGGCGTGCGCGTCGTCGGATGGTGGTTCAGCACGCCGTTGGACAGCTCCATCCGGTAGGTCTCGCCGGTGTCGGTGAAGTGCCAACGGATCGACGCGGTCGTGTCCCAGGCCCTCTTCCCGTCGATGCGGATGGCGAGGCTGTCGAACAGCTGGGTGACGGTGAGCGCCGAGGCCATGCCCGCCGAGCTGACCATGGCCGTGACGACCTGGCCGCCGAGCTCCTGTGCGCCGGTCAGGAAGTTGTTGCGCCACGTGCCGCACTCGGAGCCGTGGCCGAGGCGCGTGAACACCTGTGCGAGCAGGGTCTTGGCCCCCTCGTGGGCCGGATCGGCGAACACGGCGTGGCTCGCCAGCTCGGCCGCGAAGCGGAGGTCGCCCGCGTCCGCGAACTCCTGCGCCCGGGCCACGGTGGCGTCGGTCCCGCCGAGGATCCGGACGTAGCGGCTCGCGGTCTCCTCCGGCGGGTGCTGCCACAGGTGCGCCGGGTTGCCGTCGTACCAGCCGAGATAGCGCTGGTAGATCGCCTTGACGTTGTGGCTGACCGAGCCGTAGTACCCGTGCGTGTGCCATGCGGCCTCGAGGGCGGGGGGCATCTCGAGCTGCTCCGCGATCTCGCTGCCGACGTACCCCTGGTTCATCAGACGGAGGGTCTGGTCGTGGAGGAAGGCGTAGAGGTCGCGCTGCTCGCTCATCAGGTCGACGACGGCGTCGGAGCCCCAGGTCGGCCAGTGGTGCGAGGCGAAGGCGACGTCGGTCTCGTCGGCGAACAGGTCGATCGCCTCGCTGATGTAGCGCGACCAGCTGCGGGCGTCGCGGACCTCCGCCCCGCGCAGGGTCAACAGGTTGTGCAGGTTGTGGGTGACGTTCTCGGCCAGGCACAGCGCGCGCCTGTCCGGGAAGTGGAAGTTCATCTCCGACGGCGCCTCGGTGCCGGGGGTGATCTGGAAGACGATCCGGACCCCGTCGAACGTCTCCTCCTGGCCGGTGTGGGTGATGTCGAGCGTCGGCGCGAGCAGGCCGACCGTTCCCGTGGAGGTGCCGGGCCCCAGCCCGACCCCGATCGTGCCGGTCGCGCTGACCGGGAGGCCCATCCCGGTGTGGTACATGCCGCGGCGCAGCATCGCGACGCCGGCGTAGACGTTCTCCGAGACCGCGTGCTCCAGGAAACCGGCGGGCGCGACGATGGGGGCGTCGGTGGCGGCGTCGACCACACCGAGCACGCCGCCGAAGTGGTCGATGTGCGAGTGGGTGTAGATCACCGCCCGCACCGGGCGGTCACCGCGGTTCGCGCGGTACAGCGCCAGTCCCGCCGCCGCGACCTCCGCCGACACGGCGGGGTCGATGACGATCACGCCGGTGTCGCCCTCGACGACGGTCATGTTCGAGAGCTCGATGCCCCGGAGCTGGTAGATGCCCTCGGTGACCTCGAACAGCCCCTGGATGGCGGTGAGCCGGCTCTGCCGCCACAGGCTCGGGTGCACGGTGTCGGGGCAGTCCCCGGCCATGGTCCGGGTGTAGACGTCGGCGTCGTAGACGACGCTGCCGTCCG
Source organism: Pseudonocardia pini (assembly GCF_013870575.1). Lineage (GTDB taxonomy): Bacteria > Actinomycetota > Actinomycetes > Mycobacteriales > Pseudonocardiaceae > Pseudonocardia > Pseudonocardia pini. The sequence goes on along the minus strand of NZ_JACBXB010000011.1, from coordinate 14,161 downwards.
CGGCCGCGATCACCCCGGGCTCCAGCCGCGCGAGGAGACCGCGGTTCGCATTCTCGAAATCGGTCCGGTCCGTCAGATCAGCAGGCACCCTGTCTCCTCCACGTCGCGACCCTCGGTATCGGCTGGAGTGTCGTGCGCGCTCCGGCGGGTGGCCTCGCCCGAAGCGGGTGAACCGGCTCGGCCGTCCGACGCCGTTCGGCGAGTCGCTCTCGACGAACGCTGCCGGAACGCAGGCCGACACGACCCAGAACCCGAAAAGGATCACGAAGAGGACTCGGATCGCTGTGCCACTGCTCATGAGGGAACGAGACGGAGCGGCAACGCATCTCGGGCAGTCGGCAGCGCCATGCGTTCGCGGGCTGCGGGCCCGCGAGCGGCTGAGCCCGGCCGGCCAAGCCCCGGGACGGACCGATCAGGCGCGCGGCAGCACGCCCACGAGTGCCGCGGTGAAGGAGGTCCGCAGGGCGTCGCGCAGGTCCAGGTGGAGAACGCCGAGGGCGGGCTCGTCCTCGTAGGCGGCGAGGACGCTGGGCGGCGGCGGGACGTACGCCGCCAGGGCGCCCGCCGAGACCAGGCTCATCAGGCAGAACAGCTGCGCGCCGTCGTCGAGCTCTGGGAGGTGGCGACGCACGAGGTCGGTCATGGCGGCGAGCCTCGTCAGGGAGGAACGCTTGTGCCGCTTGACCACCTCGACCGAGACGTTGTGCTCGAGGACCCCGCCCTGCGCACCGAAGAGATCGCAGAGCACCACCCGCTCCGCCAGCGACCGGCTGAGGACCTCGGCGAGCTGACCCGCCCGCTCCTCCGGCGACGCCTGCGCATCGACGCCCGCGGCCAGCTCGTCCGCCAGCTGGGCGAGCCAGCTCTCCAGGAAGGCGTCCAGCAGCTCGAGCAGCACCGCCTCGCGCGACTCGAAGTACCGCAGGACGTTCGACTTCGCCAGGCCCACCCGTCGGCTGAGCTCGTTGAGGCTCACCTCGGCGACGGGCATCTCGTCGAGCATCGCCGCCGCGGTGTCGAGGATCGCCCGGCGGCGGATCGCCCGCTGCTCCTCGCTGCGCGCCCGCTGAAACGTCACGTGGTCACCGTAGCTTAGAGACCACCGGTTCCTTGACAGCAGACCGGCGGTCCCTTACGGTGGCACCCATAACAGACCGATGGTTTCTTAGGAGTGCGTCATGAGCGACGACTGGACCGAGCAGCAGATCCCCGACCAGCACGGCCGGGTGGCGATCGTGACCGGCGCCAACACCGGGCTCGGTTTCGAGACCGCCCGGATGCTCGCCGAGCGCGGGGCGGCGGTGGTCCTGGCCGTCCGCGACGTCGAGAAGGGCAGCCGGGCCGCCGCCCGCATGACCGGCGACGTCACCGTCCAGGCCCTCGACCTGACGTCCCTCACCTCGATCCGGTCCGCGGCGGCCGACCTTCGCGCGGCCCACCCGCGCATCGACCTCCTGATCAACAACGCGGGCGTGATGTACACCCCGCGACAGACCACCGCGGACGGCTTCGAGCTGCAGTTCGGCACCAACCACCTCGGCCACTTCGCCCTGACCGGCCTGCTGCTGGACCGGCTCCTGCCCGTCCCCGGCTCCCGCGTCGTCACGGTCAGCAGCATCGGCCACCGCATCCGGGCCGCCATCCACTTCGACGACCTCCAGTGGGAGCGCTCGTACAGCCGAGTCGGCGCCTACGGCCAGGCCAAGCTCGCCAACCTGATGTTCACGTACGAACTGCAGCGCCGGCTCGCCCCGCACGGCACGACGGTCGCGGTCGCCGCCCACCCCGGCGCGTCCAACACCGAGCTCGCCCGCCACACGCCCGCCGCGCTCCGCCTGCCCTTCACCTGGCTCGCGCCGTTGTTCACCCAGGGGGCCGACAGGGGCGCCCTGCCCACCCTGCGTGCCGCCACCGACCCGGCCGTCGTCGGCGGTCAGTACTACGGCCCCGGCGGCCGCGGGGAGGCCCGCGGATACCCGACGCTGGTCACCTCCAGCCCCGACTCCCACGATCTGGTCGCCGCGCAGCGCCTGTGGACCGTCTCCGAGGAGCTCACCGGCGTGACGTTCCCCCTGGACCTGGCCGCGCGCTGACCAGCACCCGGCAGCGCCGGCCGCCAGCACGGGTCGCTCCCCTGCAACACGACCGAGGCGAGCGGCAGCGGGCGGGGTCCGAGGATCTCGACCACGGTGCCCGGCTGCCTCGCTCACCGACGACAGCACCCCTGCTCCCAGGGTCCTACCATCCCCGCTCCGCCGCCTCGACGACGCCGTCCGCGATCGCGGCGCGCAGATCGGCGTGATCCTCCCGGTTCTGCACGGCGTAGGCGCGGGCGTAGCGGAGGATGCCGTCGGCGAAGGCCTTCCCTTTGCCGATGTACCCGGCGATGGCCTGCGGGTCCCCGCTGCGGGCGTGCGACTTCGCCAGCGCGTGGCCGCACGCCGCGGCGAACCGGGGCAGGTAGCCGGAGATCTGCCTGCCGGTGGGGATGATCTTCATGTCGCGGAACTGCCGGACGTAGTAGTCGTGGCCGTCGACGCGCATGTGGCCCAGGAAGATGTCGCTCGCAGACTGCATCAGCCGTTGCCCGACGACGACCCGCTCCCCGTGGTTCGCGAACTCGCTCGGCCCGAGGAACTCCTCGTAGACCGCGGCCGTCGCCTGCTTGGCCTGCGAGAACACGGGCTGGACACCGCTGTCGCCCTCCAGCAGGTGCAGCCAGACGCGCATGCCGACGCTGCCCACCCCCACGATCTGCCGGACCGAGTCCACGCGGCGGAACCGGGCGACGAGCCGGTGCAGGTGGGGCGGGATGGACGCGAGGTAGGTGTCGTAGACCTGCTCGTAGGCGCGGACCCGCTCCTCGGGGCCCAGTCCCTCGTCGATGCGCTTCATCGGGTCCAGGACGATGTGCCGCCGCCCGCCCTCCTCGGAGACGAGCTGCCGCGCGGCCCCGTGGTGGGTCCGCTTCCTCGACTGCTTCTCGATGGTGCGGAGGGCGGCCTCGGCGAACTCCGACGTCAGGCCGCGCAGCGGGACGTCCGGCGGGATCCGGTCGTACCAGACGTCCAGCTCCCCCATCCGGGAGTACCGGCCCATGGCCTCCCGGTAGCCGTCGACGGCCGCGCCGGCGGCGTCCTCGCCGCACCCGGCCACGAGCCCTTCCGCGTCCGCGAGCACGTGGACGCTGGTCGCGGGGCGTTTGAGGTCCCATTCGAAGGGGCCGGGGAGGGTCTCGTCGAAGTCGCGCGCGTCGAAGAGGAGCCGACGCTCGGGCGAGGCCCACAACCCGAAGTTGAGGACGTGGGCGTCCCCGCACATCTGCACCGTGAGCCCCGAGTGCGGGGCCGTGGCGAGATCGGCGGCCATGACGGCGGCGGCGCCACGCAGGTAGGTCCACGGCGACTGCGCCATCCTCGCGTACCGCAACGGCAGGAGGGCGGGATCGCGGACGGCCTCCTGGGCGCGCAACCGGTCGAGGGCGCTCCGCTCCCGGACCGTCGGGTCCCACGCCGCCGCGGCCCCGACCGCGCCCACCCCGCCGGGCATGCCGAAGAAGCTCACCGTCACCCGGGTCGCGGCCATGCGCTCGCGCCAGCTGACCGGCAGGGCGGTCACCACGTTCAAGCGCGCCGCGACCGCCGACGGTGCGGACCGCTCGGGTCTCACGAGCCTGACCTACGCCTCGATGATGGACTACGCGGTGGACGCCGCCGTGGCCGTCGCGCTGGCCAACACCCTCTTCTTCGCCGCGGCGACCGCCGAGTCGAAGACGAACGTCGCGCTCTACCTGCTGATCACGGTCGCCCCGTTCGCGCTGGTCGCCCCAGTGGTCGGCCCGCTGCTGGACCGGCTGCAGCGCGGTCGTCGGGCGGCGCTGTCGGTGGCGTTCGTGGGCCGCGCGGTCCTGTGCGTGGTCATGGCCCTGAACTACGACACCTGGGTCCTCTATCCCGCCGCACTCGGCGCGATGGTGTTGTCCAAGTCGTTCACCGTGCTCAAGGCGGCGATCACCCCGAGAGTGCTGCCCGAGGGCATCACCCTCGCCACCACCAACTCCCGGATCACCACGTTCGGCCTGGTCGCGGGCGGGGTGTTCGGCGGTGTCGCGGCCGGTGTCGCCTACTTCTGGGGCTCGCCCGGCGCGCTGTACTTCACCGCCGCCCTCGGCGTCGCAGGCGCGGTGCTCAGCGCCCGCATCCCGAAGTGGGTGGAGATCACCGCCGGCGAGGTGCCCGCCCGGCTGCGCAGCACCCGTCGGGCCAAGCGGCGGCCCGTCGGACGGGCCGTGGTGGTCGCGCTCTGGGGGAACAGCGGTGCCCGGGTCCTCACCGGGTTCCTCACGCTGTTCGTGGCGTTCGTCGTGAAGCAGCAGGCGGACGGGGACGCGGCACAGCAGCTCTACCTGATCGGGATCGTGGGGGCCGCGGCGGGCGCGGGCTCGTTCCTGGGCAACGGCGTCGGCTCCCGGCTGACCTTCCGCAGCCCGGAGGTCATGGTCCTGGGCTGCGTCGCGGGGGCCTGCGCGGCGGCCGTGGTCGCCGCGGTGTTCCCGGGGATCCTCACGGCCGCGATCGTCGGCCTGGTCGGGGCCACCGGGAGCGCGTTGGCGAAGGTCTGTCTCGACGCCGTCATCCAGCGCGACCTGCCCGAGGAGTCGCGGGCCTCGGCGTTCGGCCGGTCGGAGACGGTGCTGCAGCTCGCCTGGGTGTTCGGCGGCGCGCTCGGGGTGCTGCTGCCGCACAGCACGTTCTGGATCGGGTTCACCGTGGTCGCGTCGGTGCTGGCCGTGGTGGGGATCCAGACCGCGCTGGTCCGCTCGGGGCGTTCGCTGGTCCCGGGGGTCCGCCGCAAGGCCCCGCTCCCCGAGAAGGCCGGTGTGGTCTAGCCCGTACGCTGGGCCCGTGCGCCGGTCCCTGCTCGCCGCCCTCGGGGCGGCCGTGTTCCTGCTCACGGGCTGCGGCGGCGGCGACCCGCAGGTCACCTGGACGGCCGGGGGCCAGGAGTCGACCGTCGGCCCCGCCCAGTACTGCGACCTCCGCCTGCGGGACTGCACGAACGACGAGCAGGCGCAGGCCTCTCTGCCCGTGCCCGCGGGGACGGCCGTGGAGGTCAGCGTGCCGTCCGAGGTGTCCGAGGCGCCCTGGTCCGTGGTCTTCGCCTACGTCGGCGCGGACGGACGGCAGACCACCGGCCGCAGCCCCGTCTTCGCCCCCGAGGCACAGGAGAGCTACACGCTCACCCTGCCCGAGCCCGGGGACGTCCTGCAGACCGCACAGGTGCAGCTGCTCGGCGTGGCGCCGGTGGCGAACCCGGACTCGGGTGAGCTGGAGTTCCCCACCCGAGCGACCTGGGTCCTCGTGGCCCGGTGAGATCGGCCCGGTGAGATCGGCCCGGTGAGATCGGCCCGGTGAGATCGGCCCGGTGAGATCGGCCCGGTGAGATCGGCCCGGTGAGATCGGCCCGGTGAGATCGGCCCGGTGAGGCTCAGCCGTCGAGGTCGCGGGCCACGGCCCGCACCACCTCGGCCGCGAGCTTCGCGGTCTTGCGGTCGGGGTAGCGACCCCGCCGCAGGTCCGGCTGGACCCGCGCGTCGAGCAGCTTGATCATGTCCTCGATGAGGCCGTGCAGCTCCTCCGCGGGCCTGCGCGTGGCCTCGACCACCGAGTGCTGGCTGTCCACGATCCGCACGGACAGCGCCTGCGGCCCGCGCCTGCCGTCGGCCATGCCGAACTCGACCCGCTGACCCTGCTTGAGCGACTCCACGCCGGGGGGCAGCGAGGCCTTGCGGACATAGACGTCCTCGCCGCCGTCCTGGGCGAGGAAACCGAAGCCCTTCTCGGCGTCGTACCACTTGACCCTGCCGGTAGGCACCCTGCTCACCCGTTCCTCGTTCTGCTCCTGCACCGTCGCACGCCCGTGCACGACGAACGCGCCCCGGCGACACCGGGACGCGCTACGGCACAGAGTAGTCCCGCAACGGGCCTCGCGCACCGTCCTTACGGGGTGTGGAGCTCCAGCAGCCCCACGGACTTCTCCCGCATCTCGACCTTGCGGACCTTGCCCGTGACCGTCATCGGGAACTCGTCGACGACCAGCACGTAGCGCGGGATCTTGTAGTGCGCGAGCTTGCCCGTCGCGAACTCGCGCACGGACTCCGGCGTCAGCGTGTCGGCACCCTCGCGGAGGATCACCCAGGCACACAGCTCCTCGCCGTATCTGTCGTCCGGGACCCCGATGACCTGCGCGTCGACGACGTCGGGATGGGTGTAGAGGAACTCCTCGATCTCGCGCGGGTACACGTTCTCCCCGCCGCGGATGACCATGTCCTTGATCCGGCCGGTGATCATGACGTACCCGTCGGCGTCCATGACGCCGATGTCCCCGGTGTGCATCCAGCGGGCGGCGTCGATGGACTCGGCGGTCTTGTCCGGCTGCTCCCAGTACCCGAGCATCACCGAGTAGCCGCGGGTGCAGAGCTCACCGGGCTCGCCGCGCGGCAGGGTCAGCCCGCTGTCCGGGTCCACGATCTTGATCTCCAGGTGCGGGTGCACCCGGCCGACCGTCGAGACCCGCTGCTCCAGCGTGTCGTCCCGGCGGGTCTGCATCGACACCGGCGAGGTCTCGGTCATGCCGTAGCAGATCGTGACCTCCTCCATGCCCATCCGCGCGACGACCTGCTTCATCACCTCGACCGGGCACGGCGAGCCCGCCATGATGCCGGTCCGCAGCGACGACAGGTCGAAGGACTCGAAGTCCGGGTGGTTCAGCTCGGCGATGAACATCGTGGGCACGCCGTAGAGCGAGGTGCAGCGCTCCTGCGCCACCGCCTTCAGCGTCGCGAGGGGGTCGAAGCCCTGCGCGGGGATGACCATCGTGGCGCCGTTCGAGGTGCACGCCAGGTTCCCCATCACCATGCCGAAGCAGTGGTAGAAGGGCACCGGGATGCACACCCGGTCCTCGGGGGTGTACCCGCACAGCGCGCCCACGGAGTAGCCGTTGTTGAGGATGTTGTGGTGCGACAGCGTCGCGCCCTTCGGGAACCCCGTCGTCCCGGACGTGTACTGGATGTTGATCGGGTCGTCCGGGGACAGCGCGGCCTGCCTCTCGGCCAACACCGCGGGGTCCCCGCCCACCGCGAGCAGCGCGTCCCACTCGGCCGTCCCGATGATGACCACCGACCGCAGGTCCGGGCAGTTCCCGCGGACCTCGCCGATCATGGCCTCGTAGTCCGAGGTCTTGAACGACGACGCCGACACCAGCGTGGCCACCCCGGCCTGCTTGAGCACGAACTCCAGCTCGTGGGTGCGGTAGGCCGGGTTGATGTTCACCAGGACCACGCCGATCTTGGCGGTGGCGTACTGCAGCAGCGTCCACTCGGGCATGTTCGGCGCCCAGATCCCGACCCGGTCGCCCTTGGTCAGGCCGGAGTCGAGGAGCCCGAGGGCCAGGGCGTCGACGTCGGCACGGAAGGCCGCGTAGGTCCACCGTCTGCCCGTCGCGACGTCGACCAGGGCCTCGCGCTCGGGATCGGCGGCGACGGTCCGGTCGAGGTTGTCGCCGATGGTGTCCCCGAGCAGCGGGACGTCGGAGGTGCCCGACGCGTACGACGGCACAGCTGGGCTGGTCACTCTGGCCTCCGGAACTCCGTTGTCCTGACGAGCGCGTCCTGATCGCCGCCCATCCTGCGACGGGAGCCCTCCGCGCGCCACCACCCGATGGGGAGGGACCGCGGAAAAGCACCTGCACCCGGGCGTTAGGCTCGACCGATGCACGACCCCCGCGTCCTGCTCGATCCCGCCACCGACGCGGTGCGCAAGCTCGCGCGCCGCGGCTACTCGCTCGACGTCGAACGCCTCGAGCGGCTGTCCTCCGGTCGCAACGCCGCCATCCGCAAGGCGGACGAGTGCCGTGCCGAGGCGAACCGGCTGCAGAAGGCGGTCAAGGGCGCGTCCGCGGACGAGCGGCCCGCGCTGGTGGAGAAGGCCAAGGAGACGAAGGCCCAGATCACCCTCGCCGAGGAGGAGCACCGGCTCCTCGAGGCGGAGCTGGGCGAGTACCTCCTGGAGATCCCCAACCTGCCCGCGGACGAGCTGCCCGACGGGGCCAGCGACGCCGACGCGGAGCAGGTGCGGACCTGGGGCACGCCCACCGAGCTCGAGAACCCGCTGGACCACGTCGACCTCGGCGAGAAGCTGGGCATCCTCGACCTGGGCCGGGCCACGAAGCTCAGCGGCCCGCGGTTCGCCGTGCTCAAGGGTCGCGGCGCGGCGCTGGAGCGCGCGCTGGCCCGGTTCTTCCTGGACCGGCACACCGAGCGGCACGGGTACACCGAGTGGTCGGTCCCCACGCTCGTCAGCCGCGCCACGATGACGGGCACGGGTCAGCTGCCGAAGTTCGAGCAGGACCTGTTCCGCACCGAGGTCGCGGACCGCGAGCTGTTCCTCATCCCCACCGCCGAGGTCCCGCTGACCAACCTGCACGCGAAGGAGACCCTCGCCGCCGAGGAGCTCCCGCTGGCCTACACCGCGCAGACCCCCTGCTTCCGCTCCGAGGCGGGCTCGTACGGCCGGGACACCCGCGGGCTGATCAGGCTGCACGAGTTCTCGAAGGTCGAGCTGGTCCGGATCGTGGACCCGGCGCGGTCGCGCGCCGAGCTGGAGACGCTGGTGGGGCACGCCGAGGCGGTCATGCAGGAGCTCGGGCTCGCCTACCGCGTGGTCCGGCTCGCAGCCGGGGACATCGGCTTCTCCGCGGAGTACACCTACGACATCGAGGTGTGGCTGCCCAGCCAGGGCACCTACCGCGAGATCAGCTCGTGCTCGGACTTCGGCACGTTCCAGGCCCGCCGCGCGAGCATCCGGACCAAGGCCAAGGACGGCACCCGCGGGTTCGCCGCCACCCTCAACGGCTCGGGCCTCCCCGTCGGCCGGACCCTGGTCGCGGTGCTGGAGCAGGGCCAGCAGCCCGACGGCAGCGTGCGGATCCCCGAGGCCCTGGTCCCCTACACCGGGTTCGACGTCCTCACCCCCTGACAGCCCTTGACAGTCACCTCCGGTGTAGCGATAGTTCTCAGCAATCGCTACACCGGAGGAAAATCGTCATGCTCCACGTCCCGACCATCGACATCTCCCTCGCCGACCAGGACGAGGTGGCACGCCAGGTGGACCAGGCCGCCCGCACCGTCGGCTTCATGCAGGTGGTGGGGCACGGCATCCCCGACTCGGTGCCGGCGGACCTCACCGCGGCCACGGACGCCTTCTTCGCCCTCGACCTCGAGACCAAGTCCGGCTACCGCTGCCCGCCCGGGGTGAACCGCGGCTACACGCCGCCGAAGGCCGAGTCGCTGGCGAACAGCCTGGGCCTCGCGAGCGCCGCGGACCTGTTCGAGGCGTTCAACGTGGGCACCGAGGCCGCCGAGTTCCCCGGGCTCGGGCTCTCCGAGGCGGACTACGAGACCAACGTCTGGCCCTCGCAGCCGGACTTCCGCCCCGCGGTCGAGGCGTGGTTCGCCGCCGCGCAGGGGGTCGCCCGCACCATGACCCGGATCTTCGGCCGCGCCCTCGGCCTCGGCGAGGACGGCCTGACCCGGTTCACCGGGCACTCGGTCGACGTCCTGCGGATGATCAACTATCGGCTCCCTGGCCCGGACGTCGAGCTGGAGCCCGAGCAGGTCGGGATGGGTGCACACACCGACTACGGCATCGTCACCGTGCTGTGGGCGGACGCCGTGCCCGGCCTGGAGATCCTGGACCACGAGGGCGGCTGGCAGCCCGTGCAGCCCGCTCCCGGCGCCCTGCTCGTGAACCTCGGGGACGCGCTCGCCCGGTGGACCAACGACCGCTGGGTCTCGACCATGCACCGGGTCGCGGCCCCGCGCGTCGACGGCGTCCTGGTCCCGCGCCGCTCCGCCGCCTTCTTCCACGACGGGGACGTCGACGCCGTCATCGCGCCGCTGTCCACCTGCGTCGACGCCGAGCACCCCGCCCTCTACGAGCCGGTCACCGTCGGCGAGCACCTCAGGGCCAAGCTCGCGGGGTCTCGCGGAGGCACCCTCACCGCGGGTGCCGAGCGAGAGGCGGCGCGCCTGCGCTGACTCACTCGATGGGGTGGAGTAGACGATCATGGCTTGTTCCGCTCCTGCGTGTCCGTCCAGCGCTCTGACCCGCACCTGCGGATGAGGGCAGCCTCAGTGCACGCCGTCCACCTGCACGAGCACGATCCGTGTGGATCGGACGGCCCACATGATCGCGACGTTTCGACACGCATCCGTCACATCTCTTCGTCGTTGGCGCGGCAAGGACCCGGGTACCGCTCCCCGCTCTCCCCGGGCCGTCCCCGAAGAAGAGGACCCCCGCATGGCTCAGCACCGCGTCGCGCCCGCGCCCCCACGAGAGGGCCTGCGTGCGCCTGTCGGACGTCGCAAGTTCCTCGGCTACCTGATCGCCGCCCCGACCCTGGTGGTCGCCGCCGAGCTGACCCGCCAGGAGATCTTCGGGGGCCCGAGCGCGAGCGCCGCCCCGATCCTGTCGGCGCCGCAGCCGCCCGAGGCGTACGACCTGCTCGACTTCATCCGCGACGCGATGCGACCGACGGCGAACCTCATCCGGATCGAGGTCAACCGGGACGGCACGGTCTCCTTCGCCCTGCCCCGCTCGGACAACGGCCAGGGGATCATCACCTCGACGCAGATGATCATCGCGGAGGAGATGGGCCTCGACGTCGACCAGGTGCGCGTCACGCTGGCCGACGCCCGCCCGGAGCTGCTGTTCAACCAGATCACCGGCGGGTCGAGCACCACCTTCTCGACCTACACTCCGATCCGGGTGGCCGCCGCGCTGGCCCAGATGCGCCTGCTCGACGCCGCCGCCCAGCTGCTCCAGCAGGACGTCCGGACGCTCACCTCGCGCAAGGGCCTGATCCTCGACCCGCTGGGCAACTCGCTCCCGTTCGGCGACCTCGCGGGTCCGGCCGCGAGCGCGGTCACCGAGCAGGTCGAGGTCGCGCTCAAGCCCCGCGAGGACTTCACCGTCATCGGGAAGCCGCAGGGCAAGACCGACGCGCGGGACATCGTCACCGGGCGCAAGCAGTTCGTGAACGACCTGAAGATCCCGGACGCGCTGCCCACCGTGGTCTGCCGGGCCCCCGATCTCAACGGGACCCCCGACGACGTCGAGAACCTCGACGAGGTCCGGAAGATGCCGGGCGTGACCGACGTCGAGATCATCTCCACCGGCGTCGCGGTCCGGGCGAAGACCTTCGGTCAGGCGATCGACGGCGTGCGCGCCCTGGAGGTCGCGTGGAACCGCGGCACGGTGGCAGGCGAGGACGACGCGTCGATCCTGAAGAAGCTCAAGGCCGCCGAGCTGCCGCTGGCCGTCCCGGCCGGGGTGGTGGACACCGTCGAGGGCGCCTTCACCTTCTACTTCAAGAGCAACAGCTCGCTCGAGCCCAACTCCGCGATCGCCGACGTGCGCAGCGACGGCGCGGAGATCTGGGGTCCGATGAAGAACCCCGTCACCGCGCAGAACGCCATCGCCAAGATCCTCGACCTGCCGCAGAACGCGGTCACGGTGCACGTCATCCAGGGCGGCGGGTCCTTCGGCCGCAAGCTGTTCTTCGACGCCGCGCTCGAGGCGGCCCAGGCCTCCAAGGCGATGGGCAAGCCCGTCAAGCTGATGTGGACCCGCGCCGACGACTCGCGCCAGGGCCGCGTGCACCCGATGTGCACGTCCCGGGTGCGGGCGACCGTCACGAACGACTCGGTGCTCAGCTTCGAGCAACGCCACACCAGCGTCTCCACCGACTTCACCCACGGCCTCGGCGACGCCATCACCGCGACCGCCGCGAAGGCCCCGCTGGGCAACCTCGGATTCTCCGAGACGATCTTCGAGCTGACCCAGGCCAGCCCGTACAACTACGGCGTCTCCACCCGGGTGCTCAACGAGGTGGACATGCGGTTCAACACCTCGTCGATGCGCAACGTGTACTCGCCGGACGTCACGACCGCCCGCGAGGTCGTCACCGACCAGCTGGCGAACAAGATGGGCCGCGACGCCTACGAGTTCCGCCGCGAGTTCGCCCGCAGCGACCGGATCCGCGGGGTGCTCGACGCCGTGGCCAAGCAGGGCCGCTGGGGCCGGTCGATGAAGCCCGGCACCGCCCAGGGGCTCGGGGTCCACCACGAGTACAAGGGCGTGACCGCGGCGCTGGTCGAGATCGACTGCCGCCCGGAGACGGTGAACCGGAGGATCCGCGAGGCCGTGACCGGTCCCCGGGTCACGCGGGTGACGTTCGCGATCGACGCCGGCCTGGTGATCAACCCCAAGGGCCTCGAGGCCCAGATGATGGGTGGGATCAACGACGCGATCGCCCTGATCCTGTCCTCCAGCCTGCACCTGGTCGACGGGCACTTCGTCGAGGCCAGCTGGGACAACTACTTCTACACCCGGCAGTGGAACACCCCGCCGGAGCTCGACATCGTCATCGTCGAGTCCGACCACGACGAGCCCGGCGGTGCCGGGGAGGCCGGCGTGGCCGCGACCTGCGGCGCGATCGCGAACGCCTACGCGCGCGCGGTCGGGAAGGTGCCCACCTACTTCCCGATCAACCACCTCGACCCGTTCCCGTTCGAGCCGAAGCCGCTCGTGCCCCCGGTCCCCGAGTCGCCGACCGACGGCCTCCGCTACACCTACTGAGGAGATCCCCATGCCCTCGCGCACCCTGTCCCTCAACGGTGAGAAGGTCACCGTCGAGGCCGAGGACGACGTCCGCCTGCTCTGGGTGATCCGGGACCTCCTCGGCGTCACCGGCCCCAAGTACGGCTGCGGCATCAACGTCTGCAAGGCCTGCACCAGCCACATCAACGGCAAGGCCTTCAACCCCTGCTCCGTCCCGCTCTCCGCGGTGAAGGAGAGCGACGAGATCACCACGATCGAGGGCCTCGCCGACGGCGAGAAGCTGCACCCCATGCAGGAGGCCTGGATCGACCAGGACGTCCCGCAGTGCGGCTTCTGCCAGCCCGGCCAGATCATGGCCGCCGTCGCGAAGGTCCGGCAGTGCCGCAAGGAGGGCCGCGAGGTCGACGACGCGGCCATCGAGGAGATCCGCAACATCTGCCGTTGCGGCACCTACAACCGGATCAGAGAGGCCATCAAGGCCGGAGCGGAGAACATGTGAAGCGCGTGATCGGAGCGGCCCTCCTCGGGATGGCCGCCCTCCCCCTGACCGCAGGCGCCGCCCTGGCCGCGGAGGAGGTCCCGAACACGGACGTCCCGTCCCAGGAGGCGCCGACCCAGGAGGCCCAGAGCCCCCTGCAGGGCGCGAGCGCCGGCGCCGCGACCGGCGAGCAGCTCGTCGCCCAGTTCCTCGACGCGAGCGACGGCAACGGCCCGACCGCCGCCGACGGCGTCGAGACCGAGGTCCCGACCCCGGACTACCGCTTCGTGGAGGGCCCCGCAGGCGGCCTCCTCGACGGCCCCTTCGACTGACCCACCCCCACGAACGGCACTCTCGCTCACACCTAGTGAGCGAGAGTGCCGTTCGTCCTTGTCAGACGACGGCGACGCGCCAGTCCGGCTCGTCCAGCGTGCGGCACGAGACGCCGGTCAGCTCGGCCCGCTCGCCCGCCAGCCAGCGCGGGCTCGTCGAGAGCACCACGCGGTCCTCGGGATTGACCACCACCACGTCCGCGGCGAGGTCGCCCAGCTCGCGGAGCACGAGCGTCTCGAAGCGGGCGACCGGGACGTCCGCGCCGACCACACCCACGAACTCCCCGTCCGCGAGGACCGGCAGGGTGAGGGTCAGCAGGTAGCGGTCGGTGCCGTGGACGTCCACATAGGGCCCCACGACGTGCCTGCGCCCGGTCCGGCGCGGCACCACGAACCACTCGGCGGCGGCGTAGTCGTAGAAGCCCACGCTGGCCGGGTTGAGGTCGACCTCGAGCATCGCGGCCGTACCGGCCTCGGTCTGCCACCACTCCATCCGCAATGGACGGTCGGCGAGCAGCCCGGGCGCCACGATCACCCCCATCCCGACGGCGACCTCCCGCTCCCGGGCGAGCCGCGCGCGCAGGGGTTCGCGCACGGCCGTCACGTCGGCGTCGCACATCCGCGCGCCCCGCGCCTCGGCGGCCCGATACCCGGCGAGCACGTCGTCCCGC
>NZ_JACBXB010000119.1 GCF_013870575.1 Pseudonocardia pini | reverse complement strand
GGTGACCCCGGCGTCGAGGAGCTTCGCCACGAAGTCGTTGACCGGGTCGTCCGCGGGCGCGTAGTCGGAGCCGAGCGAGAGGTTGACGACGTCGAGGCGGTCGGAGGGGTCGCCGTCGCCGTCCGGGTCGAGGGCCCGGTCGAGGGCGAGCGGGGTGAGGGCCGTGGCGCCCTCGCAGCCGAAGACGCGGATCGCGAACAGCTCCGCGCGCGGGGCGGCGCCGAGGCCGATGCGCATCGCGGTCAACGCGGCCGGGGTGAGCGCGGAGTAGTCGCCGGTGAAGGTGGTGCCGTCGGGGTTCACCCCGAACCCGGCTGCGGTCCCCGCGACATGGGTGCCGTGCCCCTCGCAGTCGAGCGGATCGGCGTCGGGGCGCGGGAGGGTCCTCGAAGGCTGGTCGCTCGCGGAGTCGTAGTCGTCCCCGGCGAGGTCGACGCCGCCGACGACCTTCGCCGTGGGGAAGGTGCCGCGCCCCGCCCTGGCCTCGTCGTAGGCCTGGACGGTTCCGGGTCCGCCGAAGTCCGCGTGCGTGTAGTCGACGCCGGTGTCGATGATCCCGATGCGGACGCCCGTGCCGAGGCGGCCGGTGTCCTGCCAGGTCTGCAGCGTGCGGCCGAGCTGAGCCGCCGACGCGTTGCTCGGCCGGGCGTCCGGGATACGCCGGATCGACCGCACGCCCGGGCTCGCGGCGATCCGTGCGGCGGCCGCGGCGTCCGCCCGCACCGCGACCCCGGGGACGGCGTTGCGGGTGCGGTAGAGCTAGCGCTGCCCCTCCGAGCCCCGGAGCTTCGCGAGGACGTCGGCGACGCGGGAGTCGATCCGGTCGCGGGTGCGCTCCGCGATCCGCCTCGCGACGTCACGCCCCTGGGGCAACGCCGCCTCGAAGTCGGCGGCCGCGGCGGTGTCCTCGAACTCGACGAACACGTTCTGCGCGGCGGCGGGCTGCTGCGCGTCGGCGGGCCCCGCGGTGAGGAGCAGGACCACGGAGGCGACGACAGCCGCCCCCACGATCCGCGGTCCGGACCCGATCACCCTCCGCCACCGCGCGCCGTGCACCTGCCACCCCTCCCACCGACCGGCTGATGCGGTGCGGCAGGAGGGAACCTAGATCGGGGGACGCAGCGTGAGCGGCGCTCACATCACATCGGGTGAGTGCCTCCACACGGCCGGGTGTGATCATGCACGAACGGCGCCCTCGTGCGAGTGCACGAGGGCCCGGTCGCGGAGCGGACTCAGTCGAAGCTGATCATGCGGGTGGTGCGGGCACCCACCGAGGCGCCGATCGGCTCCAGCACGCCCGGGTCGATCGCCCGGTCCACGCGCAGCAGCATGACCGCGTCCGCGCCGTCGGTGGTCTGGCTGATCTGGGCGGCCTCGATGTTCACCGCGGCCTCGCCCAGCAGCGACCCGACCCGGCCCATCACGCCCGGCCGGTCCGCGTACTCCAGCAGCAGGACCTCGCCCTCTGCCCGCAGGTCGAAGTGCCGCCCGTTGACCTCGACGAGCTTCTCGACCTGCGCCCGGCCGGTGAGCGTGCCGGAGACGGTGACCGCCTCGCCGTCGGGCATCGCGGCGCGCAGCTGCACGACCGAGCGGTGGTTCTCGGACTCCGGCGCGGTGGTGAGCTCCACCGCGACCCCGCGCTCGGCGGCCAGGGCAGGCACGTTCACGAACGTGACCTGGTCCTCGACGACGTGGGTGAACACGCCGCGCAGGGCCGCGAGCGAGAGCACCGAGACGTCCTCGGAGGCGAGCTCGCCGGACACGTCCACGGTGACCGAGCTCGGCACCCGACCCGCGACGGCGTGGAGCACCGTGCCCAGCTTCTGCACCAGCGGCAGCCAGGGCCGGACCTCCTCGCCGACCGCGCCGTTGATCTGCACGTTCACCGCGTCCGGCACGAACTCGCCTGCCAGGGCGAGCTGCACCGACTTCGCGACGTCCGTCCCCGCGCGGTCCTGGGCCTCGTTGGTGGAGGCGCCGAGGTGCGGGGTGACCGTGATGTTCTCCAGCTCGAACAGCGGGCTGGAGGTGGTGGGCTCGGAGACGTAGACGTCGATCCCCGCGCCGCCGACCTGCCCGGAGCGGACGGCCTCGGCGAGCGCGTCCTCGTCCACGAGGCCACCGCGGGCGGCGTTGACGATGATCACGCCCGGCTTGGTCAGCGCGAGCTGGTCCTTGCCGATCAGGCCCAGCGTCTCGGGGGTCTTCGGCAGGTGGATGGACACGAAGTCGGCCACCCCGAGCAGCTCGTCCAGCGACAGCAGCTCGATCCCGAGCTGGGCGGCGCGGGCCGGGGCGACGTAGGGGTCGTACGCGACCAGCTTGACGTCGAACGCGGCGAGCCGCTGCGCGACCAGCTGGCCGATCTTGCCCAGCCCCACCACGCCGACGGTCTTGCCCTGCAGCTCCACGCCGCCGTACTGGCTGCGCTTCCACTGGCCCTGACGCAGCGACGCGTCCGCCGCCGGGATGTGCCGGGCGGTGGCCAGCAGCAGCGCGATGGCGTGCTCCGCGGCCGAGACGATGTTCGACGTGGGCGCGTTGACGACCATCACGCCGCGCGCGGTGGCGGCGGGGACGTCCACGTTGTCCAGGCCGACACCGGCCCTGGCCACGACCTTGAGCCGGGTGGACGCCGCGAACACCTCCGCGTCCACCTTCGTGGCCGAGCGGACGAGCAGGGCGTCCGCCTCCGCCACCGCCTCGAGCAGGGCCGGACGGTCGGTGCCGTCCACGTGCCGGATCTCGACCTCGGATCCCAGCATCTCCACCGCAGAGGGCGCGAGCTTCTCCGCGAGCAGGACGACGGGACGGGTGGCGGCTGCGGTACTCACGACGGCGCGATGCTCCACGGTTGGGCGTGCACGGTTACGGACCTGGTCGATTCTAGGAGGCCGCCCCGACAGGTTTCGCCCGGGCGTGGTGCAGCCGATACCACGGGCCGATCACACGTGGGTGAACTGTGCCGAACCGGACACTCAGGCCGCGGTGAGGGAGGCCCGCTCCGCCAGCAGCTCGAAGGACCGGTACCAGCCCTCCCGGTCGACGACCGGGCACGCGACGATGAGCTCGTCGACCCCCACCCGGCCCGCGAACTCCTCCAGCCAGGACTGCACGCGGTCCGGGGTGCCCGCGGCGGTGTACTTCATCATCCCGAGGATCTGCCGTCCGGAACCGGTGTCCAGCACGGCCTCCGCCTCCTCGTCGGTCAGCTTCTGGCCGCCGCGGGAGAGGAACAGCTTCACCCGGCTGATCTGCGCCCGGCGCTGCTGCTCCGCGGCCTCCTCGGCCGAGTCGGCGGCGATCACGTTGACCCCCGCCAGCACCCGCGGCTCGGCGAGCTGCGCGGAGGGGCGGAACTCCGACCGGTAGGTGTCGACGGCCTGCTCGAGGGCGTCGGGGGCGAAGTGGGAGGCGAAGGCGTAGGGCAGGCCGAGGATCGCGGCGACCTGCGCCCCGTAGAGCGAGGAGCCGAGGATGTACAGCGGCACGCCGGTGCCCCGGCCCGGGTAGGCGTCCACCCCGCTGATCAGGGAGTCCTCACCGAGGAAGGCCTGCAGCTCCTGGACGTCCTGCGGGAAGGTCTCCGACGCCCGCGGGTCGCGACGCAGCGCCCGGTAGGTGTTCTGGTCGGTGCCGGGCGCGCGGCCCAGCCCCAGCTCGATCCGACCCGGGAACAGCTCGGCGAGGGTGCCGAACTGCTCGGCGACCTGCAGCGGCGAGTGGTTGGGCAGCATCACGCCGCCCGCGCCGAGCGTGATGGTCTCGGTGTGCGCCGCGACGTGCCCGATCACCACGCTCGTGGCCGACGACGCGATGGACCGCATGTTGTGGTGCTCGGCGTACCAGATCCGCCGGTAGCCCCAGCGCTCGGCACGCTGCGCGAGCCCGACACTCGCCTGCAGGCCCTCGCGGACACTCTCCCCCTCCGCGACGGTGGCCAGGTCGAGGATGGACAACGGGGGCAACGACACGGCAGGGATCCCTTCGGACGACGGCACTGTCAAGGTCCAACACACCGCTCGCCGCTTCTCTTCCGAGGGCTTCTGTGGTGGTGGCTGGCGCGGCGGCCGTGGTTGCACGTTTCGTGCTCCCAGCGCGGCAAGATCGCTCGTTGCGTGCGGCTGGTGCTGTGCGAGCAGCGCTGAGAGCACGCTGATGCCGATCATGCGAAGTGGTGCCGCCTCCGCCGAGGTCCTGTTCCTTCGAGAAGGGCGCCGGCTCCGCAGGACTCCTCATCCGCGCCGTCGCAGTGCCCGCCGCCGGGACCACCCGGATCGAGCGGGTGATCGCCGTGGACGCCGGCAACAACCGCGGCTGCCACACCTTCGAGACCGCCGTCGCACCCCTGGGCGCCCACACAGCCCCGAGCAGCCGCCTGCGGCCACCGTGACGGCCGAGCACATCAAGATCGGCGATTGCGTGCTCTCAGCGTCGTCGTCGGGACGCTGACAGCACCCAACTCACGATCTTGCCGCGCTGAGAGCACGAAACGTGCGATCTTGAGGCGACCCCCCGAACACGACGAACGGCGCCCCCGTGAGCACACAGGAGCGCCGTGTCGTCGGAACAGGCTTACTTCGCCTTCTCGCCCACCCAGCTCATCAGGCCGCGGAGCTTCTCGCCGACCTGCTCGATCGGGTGCTCCGTGCCCTCCTTCTGCAGGCGGGTGAAGTTCGGGCGGCCCGCCTCGTCCTCCGCGACCCACTCGCGGGCGAACGTGCCGTCCTGCACCTCGGTGAGGATCTTCTTCATCTCCGCCTTGGTCGCGGCGTTGACCACGCGCGGGCCACGGGTGAGGTCGCCGTACTCGGCGGTGTCGGAGATGGAGAAGCGCTCGTTGGCGATGCCGCCCTCGTACATGAGGTCGACGATCAGCTTGAGCTCGTGCAGGCACTCGAAGTACGCGATCTCGGGGGCGTAGCCCGCCTCGGTCAGCACCTCGAAACCTGTCTGGACCAGCGCCGCGGCACCGCCGCAGAGGACGGCCTGCTCGCCGAACAGGTCGGTCTCGGTCTCCTCCTTGAAGGTGGTCTCGATGACGCCCGCGCGGGCGCCGCCGATCCCGGCCGCGTAGGCGAGCGCGATCGCCTTGGCGTTGCCCGAGGGGTCCTGCTCGACCGCGATCAGCGCGGGCACGCCCTTGCCGTCCACGTACTGGCGGCGCACCAGGTGCCCCGGGCCCTTGGGCGCGATCATGATGACGTCGACGTCCGCGGGGGCCTTGATCAGGTCGTAGCGGATGTTGAAGCCGTGGCCGAAGGCCAGCACGTCGCCGCTCTTCAGGTTCGGCGCGATGTCGTCCGCGTAGATGAAGCGCTGCTTGGTGTCCGGCGCGAGGACCATGATCAGGTCCGCCCACGCGGAGGCCTCGGCCGGGGTGAGCACCTCGAGGCCCTCGTCGGTCGCCTTCTGGCGGCTCTTCGACCCCTCGGGCAGGCCGATCTTCACCTCGACGCCGGAGTCACGGAGCGACAGCGAGTGCGCGTGCCCCTGCGAGCCGTAGCCGATCACCGCGACCTTGCGGCCCTGGATGATCGACAGGTCGGCGTCGTCGTCGTAGTAGATGTTGACACTCATGACGGGTGGTGAATCCTCTCCAAGGGGGTACTGCAGAAAGAGTAGTTAGCGCGCCGTGGCGGCGGTGATGGACCGGGGTCCGCGACCGACGGCCACCATCCCGGACTGCACGAGCTCCCGGACACCGTAGGGCTCCAGGATCCGGAGCAGGGCGTTCAGCTTGTCCATCGTGCCGGTGGCCTCGATCGTGAGCGCCTCGGGCGCCACGTCGACGACCTTGGCCCGGAACAGCGCCACGGTCTCCAGCACCTGGCTGCGCACGCTCGCGTCGGCGCGCACCTTGACGAGCATCAGCTCCCGCTGCACCGAGGCGGCGGGCTCCAGCTCGACGATCTTGATGACGTTGATCAGCTTGTTGAGCTGCTTCGTCACCTGCTCGAGGGGGAAGTCGTGGACCGAGACGACGATGGTCATCCGGGAGATCCCGGCGGTCTCGGTCTGGCCCACCGCGAGCGAGATGATGTTGAACCCGCGCCGCGAGAACAGCCCGGACACCCGGGCCAGGACACCGGGCTTGTCCTCGACGAGGACGGACAGCGTGTGCGTCTCACTCACCGGAGTCCCCCAGTGCCCGCTCGGTGACGGCGTCGATCTCGTCGACGCCCGCCGCGAGCTCGTCGCCCTCGAACAGCGGCCGGATGTTCCGGGCCGCCATGACCTCGTCGTTCCCGGTGCCCGCGGCGACCATCGGCCAGACCTGGGCGTCGGCACCGACGGTGAAGTCGATGACGACCGGCTGGTCGTTGATCTCCATGGCCTGCCGGATGACGCGGTCGACGTCCTCCTTGGACTCCGCCCGCAGCCCGACGCAGCCCATCGCCTCGGCCAGCAGCTTGAAGTCCGGGATGCGGTGCTTGTGCGTGCCCAGCTCGGTGTTCGAGTAGCGCCGCTCGTAGAACAGCGTCTGCCACTGCCGGACCATGCCCAGGTTGCCGTTGTTGATCACGGCGACCTTGATCGGGATCCCCTCGATCGCGCAGGTCGCGAGCTCCTGGTTGGTCATCTGGAAGCAGCCGTCGCCGTCGATCGCCCAGACGACGCTGTCCGGCATGCCCGCCTTGGCGCCCATGGCCGCCGGCACGGCGTAGCCCATGGTCCCGAGCCCGCCGGAGTTCAGCCAGGTGCGCGGGTTCTCGTACTTGACGAACTGCGCCGCCCACATCTGGTGCTGGCCGACGCCCGCCGTGTAGAGCGACTCCGGCCCCGCGATCGCCCCGATCCGCTCGATGACGTACTGCGGGGAGAGCGAGCCGTCGTCCGGCCAGTCGTAGCCGAGCGGGAAGGTGCTGCGCCAGCCGTCGAGCCGGGTCCACCACTCGCTCAGGTCGGCGAGCTGCTCGCCGTGCAGCGCCTCGATCAGCTCGACGATGATCTCCTTCGCGTCCCCGACGATGGGCACGTCCGCCCGCCGGTTCTTGGAGATCTCGGCCGGGTCGATGTCGGCGTGGACGATCTTCGCGCCGGGCGCGAAGGAGTCCAGCTGGCCGGTCACCCGGTCGTCGAACCGGGCGCCGAGGGCGACGAGCAGGTCCGACTTCTGCATCGCACCGACGGCCGCGACCGTGCCGTGCATCCCGGGCATCCCGACGTGCTGCGGGTGGCTGTCGGGGAACGCCCCGCGCGCCATCAGCGTGGTGACGACGGGGATGTTCGTGAGCTCCGCGAGCTCCAGCAGCTCGGCGGACGCCTCCGCCTTGAGCACGCCGCCGCCCACGTAGAGCACCGGCTTGCGCGCCGCCGCGATGAGCTTCGCGGCCTCGCGGATCTGCTTGCCGTGCGGACGGGTGGTGGGCCGGTAGCCGGGCAGCCGCAGCTCGGGCGGCCAGGAGAACGTGGTCCGGGCCTGCTGCACGTCCTTGGGGATGTCCACCAGCACCGGGCCGGGTCGGCCCGTCGACGCCAGGTGGAAGGCCTCGGCGATCGCCCGCGGGATCTCCGCCGGGTCGGTCACCAGCATGTTGTGCTTGGTCACCGGCATGGTGATGCCGGTGATGTCGGCCTCCTGGAACGCGTCCGTGCCGATCAGCGGCCGGGCGACCTGCCCGGTGATCGCGACGACCGGGACGGAGTCCATGTGCGCGTCGGCCAGCGGGGTGATCAGGTTGGTGGCACCCGGGCCGGACGTGGCCATGCAGACCCCGACCTTGCCCGTGGCCTGCGCGTACCCGGTCGCGGCGTGGCCCGCGCCCTGCTCGTGCCGGACGAGCACGTGGCGCACGGTCGGCGAGTCCAGCAGCGGGTCGTACGTCGGCAGGATGGTCCCGCCGGGGATGCCGAAGACGATCTCGCAGCCGATCGACTCGAGCGACCGGACGATGGACTGGGCGCCCGTCACCTGCTCCGGGCCGGATCGCGGCCCCGGGACGTCGGTGCGGGTCTCGTGCCGGCTCTCGGCGCGCTCGTGGCGCACGGTCGAGTCGGTTCGCTGCCCCGGGGCGCCGGTCGGGCGTCCGGTGGGCACTCCGGTGCGTCCCGGCGGGGGTGCCGGTTTCGGTCCCGGGGTGCCGGGACGGGGAGTTGCGGTGGTCATCTCTGCCTCGCTGAACTGGGCTGGCTGGAGCCGGACATGAAAAAACCCCCGTCGCCTCCAGGAGGCGGAACGAGGGTGGCGCGTCGTGGTCCGAGTACTCGAAAGCCTCAGGCGGTGACGCGCCTGGGAATTACGAGAAGTCGGAGGGCGGACATGGGAGAGAAGTTAGCACGCCGGCAACACGAGGCGTCAACCGGCTGGGACGGGTCGTCCCGCATCGTGGGAGGCCCGTCCCGGCCCGCACTCAGAAGGGCACCTCCGTGGCGAGCAGCCCGGTGCCCCGTTCCCGCAGGCTGACGGTCCGACAGAAGTCCACTGCGGCGAGCTCGAGCAGCGGGCCCGTGCCGAACTCCCAGCGCCCGCCCGCGGGTCCGGTCAGCACGAGCGTGCACGGCGCGCCGTGCCGACCCGCCCACTCGGCGACGACGTCCGCGACCAGCACGCCGTCGTGGTCCGCGGTGAGGACGGGCTCGCGGCCGACGGCCCGGCAGGTGTCCATCCGGTGCATCCACAGGTCGCGGGTGAGGATCGTGTCCAGCAGGAAGCCCATGCTCCACGGCTCGCTATCGCGTCGTCGTTGCCCGGGATCGGGAAGTCGACCTCGTCGGGGTCGCAGTTGGTGTCCAGGATGGAGACGACCGGGATGTTGAGCTTCCGGGCCTCGCCGACGGCGATGTGCTCCTTCTTGGTGTCCACGATCCAGACCGCGCTCGGGACCTTCGACATGTCACGGATGCCACCGAGGGTCTTCTCGAGCTTGTCCTTCTCGCGGGTGAGCATGAGGATCTCCTTCTTGGTGCGACCCTCGAAGCCCCCCGTCTGCTCCATCGACTCCAGCTCCTTGAGGCGCTGGAGACGCTTGTGCACGGTCTGGAAGTTGGTGAGCATGCCGCCCAGCCAGCGCTGGTTCACGTACGGCATGTTGACCCGGCCCGCCTCCTCGGCGATGGCCTCCTGAGCCTGCTTCTTGGTGCCGACGAACATGATCGTGCCCCCGTGGGCCACGGTCTCGCGGACGAACTCGTAGGCGCGGTCGATGTACGACAGCGTCTGCTGCAGGTCGATGATGTAGATGCCGTTGCGCTCGGTCAGGATGTAGCGCTTCATCTTCGGGTTCCAGCGCCTGGTCTGGTGCCCGAAGTGCACGCCGCTGTCGAGCAGCTGCTTCATGGTGACGACGGCCATGGCCGGTGTGCACCCTCTCGGTAGGGCACGGGGCGTGGTGGTCGTGGGGGCCACCGTCGTCGTGGGCGCGACGGTGGTCGTGGGCGGCGGCGTGGTGGTCGTGGCGGGCGAGCCCGCGGAGGCGACCGAGATCGTGGTGGGCTCCGGAGCCCCACAGCCGACGAGCAGTGCGGAGAGGGCGAGGAGACCGGCGGCGGCGACGGCGCGGAAGGCAGACACGCCCGTCTGTCGGCGGACCGCCATGATCCGCAACAGCGGATCATCGAATCTGACGAGGCCGCTCACGCCGGCGTGGTCGGCACCGCCTGGTCGGCGAGGAGCCAGCGCTCCAGGATCGTGGCGTAGCTGCCGTCCTCGGCGAGGGCCGCGAGCGCGGCGCGGACGGCGGGGGCCGTGGCGGTGGGAACGGTGATCGTGCCGATCCCCTCGCCCCACGGGGTGCTCGGGATCTCCAGCCACCCCTTCCCCGCGACGACGGCGTGCCCCGCCGCCGGGGTGTCGGCGACGAAGGCGTCGAGCGCGTCGTCGAGGATCCGACGGGCGGCGTCGGCCGCGCCGGCCACGGGCACGATCTCGATCGGGTCCCGCCGGTTGTCCTGGCAGTGCAGGTCCCGCGACCGCACGTCCGCGTGCTGCACCGAGCCCGCGACCACCCCGATCCGGTGCCCGCACAGGGTCGTGGCCTCCACCCGGTCCGGGTTGCCGGGCGGGGTGACGATCGTGGTGCGCGACGCGACCCACGGCACCTGCTCGGCCCCGCGCGGCGGCTGGGCCACGGGGTTCGGGTTGATGCCCAGGTCGTGGCGTCCCTCGACGAGCGCGCGGGGCAGCG
>NZ_JACBXB010001196.1 GCF_013870575.1 Pseudonocardia pini | reverse complement strand
ACCCTCACCGACGACGACGGCCGCTTCCGCCTCGCCGACATCCCCGTCGGCTCGACGACCCTCACCGCCACCCTCGCGGGCCACGAACCCACCGCGACCACCGTCCCGGTCACCCCCGAGGGCGCCGTGGTCGAGCTGGTCCTGGCCGCGGGCGGCGCGCTCGCGGGCACGGTCAGCGGCCCGGACGGGCGAGTCCTCGCCTCCGCCCTGGTCACCGTGGTGGACGGGGTGGGCGAGGTCGTCGCCACCACCAGCAGCGGGCCAGACGGCCGCTTCGCCGTCCCCCGCATCCCCCCGGGCTCGTACACGGTCACCACGAGCGTGCACGTCCCCGCGGCCGCCCAGGTGGAGGTCGGCGGCTCGGGCACCCAGTCGATCGAGCTGCGCCTGGGTGCGGTGGGGCCGGTCGAACGCCGCACCCCGGTTGCAGGCGACTGAGTGCTCAGCGGGGCTGCGGGGTGAACCTCGCGGTCTGCGCGACGATCAGGCCGTCCCGCACGACGATCGTGTCGATGCCGTCCGTCGCGGTGGCCGTGTCGGCCTCCAGGGTCCACTCGAGGAGGATCGTGCCGCCCGACTCGGTGATCGACTTCTCGCTGAAGACCGCGTTGGGCAGCTGGACGAAGGTCTCCGCGAAGGCGGCCTTGACGGCCTCCGCGCCCTCGATCGCCGCGCCGGGCAGGATCAGCACGGCGTCCGGCGCGTAGTCGGCGACGACCGCGTCGGCGTCGTGGCTGTTCAGCGCCTTGAGGTGGTCGGTGAGGACCTCGGTCGGGGTTCGCGTCATCACGGTCGCCTCTCGCTCCGGTGCGGGCTCCGGAGCCTAGCGACCAACCGATGACCGGACCAGGCCTGCGACGACCGGCAGCGCGGCGGTGAGCTCGGCGCGGGTGGGGCCCGCGTAGCCCAGCACGATCCCACCCTCCCCGCTCCCGTGCCGCTCCAGCAGGTCCACCCCGATCCCCCGCGCCGCGGCGAGCCGCTGCACCTCCCGCGCCCGCTCGGGCGACTCCAGGGGCACCAGGACGTGGGCACCCGCTCGGTCCCCGCGCACCGGGGCGAGTGACTCGACGACCAGGGCGCGGCGTTCGCCCAGCTCGCGCCGGAGTCGTCGG
>NZ_JACBXB010001195.1 GCF_013870575.1 Pseudonocardia pini | reverse complement strand
TGGGGGACGGCGCTGGGCGTGGTGCGGTCGCTGCACGCGGCGGGGCAGGTCTCGCTGGTGGTGGCGGACGAGACCCGGCCGCTGCTGCAGGGGGCCCGGATCACGGCCGTCGAGCTCGCGGCGATCGGCGTGCCGCACCGGATCGTCGTCGACGGGGCGGCCGGCTCGGTGATCGCCCGCGGCCTGGTCGACGCCGTCGTGGTCGGGGCGGACCGGATCGCGGCGAACGGGGACGTGGCGAACAAGATCGGGACCTACCCGCTGGCGTTGGCGGCGGCGCGGGCCGGGATCCCGTTCGTGGTCGCGGCGCCCGAGACGACGGTGGACCTCGACACGGCCACCGGGGCGGAGATCGAGATCGAGGAGCGGGACCCGAGCGAGGTCGTCCGGGCGGTCGACGCCTGGAACCCGGCCTTCGACGTGACCCCCGCCGACCTGGTCACCGCGATCGTCACCGACACCAGGGTCTGGCGCCCGTGAGGAGTGTCCCGTTCCGGCTGATGCTGGCGGTGACGGTGCTCGGCTTCGGCGGACACGCCCTGCTGCTGCCGGTGCTCCCACTGTGGGTGAGCCGGGCGGGGACGGGGGAGTTCGGGGCGGGCGCCACGACCGGCGTGTTCATGGCCGCCACGGTCGCGACCCAGCTCGCGGTGCCCTTCCTGATCCGGCGGTTCGGCTACCGCGCGGTGTTCGGGTGCGGGCTGGTGCTGCTCGGCGCGCCGACCCCGTTGCTGCTGCTCACGACGGCGCTGGGTCCGGTGCTCGCCGTCTCGGCCGTGCGGGGGATCGGGTTCGGGCTGCTCACGGTGGCGGGGAGCGCGCTGGTGGCGGAGCTGGTCACCCCGGCCGAGCACGGCCGGGCCTCCTCCCGGTACGGCTACGCGATCGGCGTCCCGCAGCTCGCCCTCCTCCCGCTCGGGGTGGCGACGGTCGACCTGGTGGGCTTCGCCGGTGTCTTCCTCGCCGCGACCCTGGCACCCCTGCTCGGCGCGCTCCTGGTCCCCTTCCTGCGAACGGCCCCCGCGAGTCCCCCACCCCCGACGCGCGAGTCCCCCACTCTCGACGCGCGAGTCGGACATCCATCCCCCGAGGCGCCGCCTCCGGCGGGGCGCGAGG
>NZ_JACBXB010001194.1 GCF_013870575.1 Pseudonocardia pini | reverse complement strand
TCGGGGTGGCCCCGTCCAGCTCGGTGAGCAGCGCCGCGACCACGCGGTACGCCACCCCGGAGTCCGTGGACCCGCCACGCCGGGGCGCGAGCGCGTCGACCTCGTCGAGGAAGATCAGCGCGGGCGCGGCGTCCGCCGCCTTGCGGAACAGCTCGCGCACCGCCCGCTCCGACTCGCCCACGTACTTGTCCAGCAGCTCGGCGCCCTTGACGGCGAACACGTTGAGCTGCCCGGAGCCGGCGAGGGCCCGCAGCAGGAAGGTCTTGCCGCCGCCGGGCGGGCCGTACAGCAGCACCCCGCGGGGGGCGTCGACGCCGAGCCGGGCGAACGAGTCCGGGTATCGCAGCGGCCAGAGCACGGCCTCGGTGAGCGCCTGCTTGACCTCCGTCATGTCCCCGACCTGGTCGAGGGTGATCCCGCCGGTCTGCAGCGTGCCCGTCGACGACATCGAGATCGGCCGGACGGAGCCGACGGCGTCGAGCAGGTCGGCCATCTCGATCTTCGGGTCCTCGTGCTTCCGGAGGGCGGCGTTCACCGCGGCCTCGCGCCTCACCGCCGCGAGGTCGGCGATCACGAACCCGGGGGTGCGGGAGGCGATCTCCCCCAGGTCCACCTCCGCGGCCAGCGGGACCTCCGCCAGCAGCCTGCGCAGCAGGTCGGCCCGGACCGCCTGGTCCGGCAGCCCCAGGCCCAGCTCGCGGTCCGCCAGCTCGGGCGCCCGCAGCCGGGGGTCGACGGCCTCGGGGGCCGCCGTCGTCGCCACCAGCGCGAGGTGCGGGGTGTACACCGCCTCCTTCAGCGAGTCGAGGACGAGCGTGGCGAGCGGGGGCGGGGAGGCGGCGGGCAGCAGCGCGTCGACGTCGGTGACCAGCAGCACCGTCGGGCGTCCTGCGGCGGCCTGGTCGCGGGCGGCGGTGAGTGCCTCCTGCACGCGTGCGGCGGCCGAGGCGGGCTCCAGGGCGGCCGCGGCGGGCCCCGGCAGCTCGATGCAGCGTGCCTCGACGGCGGCCGCGACGCTGCGCACCAAGGTGGCCTTGCCGACGCCCTCGGGCCCGGTGACCAGCACCCCGAGCCGCGGCGACCCACCGAGCCGGACCAGCAGCTCCGGGCGGGCGA
>NZ_JACBXB010001193.1 GCF_013870575.1 Pseudonocardia pini | reverse complement strand
CGCGCGGCGTACTTGCGCACGTAGAAGTCGTCCACCACCTCGGTGACCAGGTCGTCCGTGTGCTCGACGAACTCCGCGTCGGGGTCGCTGTCCCCGGCCACGCCCAACCCGGCGAGCATCTGCTGGCAGAACTGGTGGGTCGTGGCGATGGTGGCCGCGTCGAACTGGGCGAGCGCGGCCCGCAGCCGGGCGGCCCGCAGCGCGACCTCCTCCGGGGCGCCCCGCTGCAGCAACGCGGTCACCGGGTCCGCCGACGGGACGCCGCTCGCCAGCCCGCGCTCGGTGGCCCCGAGCCGCTCCCGGACCCGTTCCCGCAGCTCCTGAGTGGCCTCGCGGCCGAACGTGACGAGCATGAGCCGCGGGAGCGTGACCCCCTCGGCCACGTACCGGGTGGCGAGGGCGGCGATCGTGTACGTCTTGCCCGTGCCCGCGCTGGCCTCCAGCACGGTGGTGCCCTCGGGGAGCGGGCCGTCGACCTCGAACTGCGGATGGGTGAGCAGCGCCTGGGTCACAGGACCTCCAGGTGCTCGGCGTCGAGCAGGGGCCGCCAGATCCGCTCGGCGATCGCCCCGAAGCGGGACTCGCCACCCTCGACCCGCTCGGCGAGCAAGGCCCTGAACTGCGGATCCGCCCCCAGCACCGCGATGATCGACTCGTCCTCCGCCTCGAACCTCCACTCCCGCTCGGCGCCGACCTCCGCGTCGCGCAGCGCCGCCCCGATCCGGCGGGCCTTCGCGTAGGCGGCCGCGCACGGCGTGGAGATCGGCAGCGGCTCACGCAGGCCCTCGCGGTGCAGCGCGACGAGATCGGCGAGCGCCGTCCGCGCCTCGTCGGTCCCCAGGGGCCGGAGCGTGGACCGCGCCGCGCCGCCGGACCCCCTCCCGAGGGTGACCGCCCGCCACTCCACCCCGGGGCGGGTCACGGTGAGCGCGAGCAGCCGCGCCCACGCGCGCAGCCGGTGCTTCGCCGACAGCCGGGAGTACTCGACCGTGACGAGGGTCTGACCGTGGATCCCCGCCACCGTGCCGACCACCCGGACGCCCGACGGCAGCTCGGCCGCCACGTCCGACGAGACCGGCTCCCCGGTCCGCAGCTCCCGGCTGGCCTCGACCAGCGG
>NZ_JACBXB010001192.1 GCF_013870575.1 Pseudonocardia pini | reverse complement strand
CACCCGGCCGGTGCCCTTGCGCCAGGCCTGCAGGGCCGCGGCGACCTCGTCGGCCACCTCCCGAGGCGGGACTCCCACGCCGGCGGTGTTCAAGTACCCCTCGGGTACGTCGATCGTCCGTCCGAAGGCCTCGCGCACGCCCGGACCCTACGCTCGGCACATGCACACCGAGCTGATCGAGATCCGGACCGGGGCGACGGAACAGGTGGTCGACCTCACCCGCCGGATCGACGACCACCTGGCCGCGGCGGGCGCGGAGGAGGGCCTGCTGAACGTGTGGGTGCCGCACGCCACCGCGGGGGTCGCGGTGATCGAGACCGGGGCGGGCAGCGACACCGACCTGCTGGAGGCGCTGCGCTCCCTGCTCCCGGCCGACGACCGCTGGAGCCACCGGCACGGCTCCCCCGGCCACGGCCGGGACCACGTGCTGCCCGCGATCATCGCGCCGTCGATGTCGGTGCCCGTTCTCGCGGGCCGCCTCGCGCTCGGCACCTGGCAGTCGGTGTGCCTGGTGGACACCAACGTCGACAACGCCGTCCGGACCGTGCGGCTGTCGTTCCTGGCCGGTTAGAGCCCCCGGACGGCCCGCACCGCGGCCTGCAGACCGGCCTGCGGGTACATCTCCCGCAGCCTCCGCACCGCGGCGGCCTCGCCCTCGTCCGCCGCGATCTCGCGGAGCTCCTCCGCCTCCACCGGGTCGAGGACGACGGCCAGGTTCGGCACGGTGAACCGGCGCAGCGGCTCGACCATCAGCAGCGCCGCCGCGGCGACCACGCCCGCCGCGACGGGGCTCCCGGCGACCAGGCACACCGCCGCCGCGAGGAGCCCGACCACCGGGATCGCCCACAGCGCGAGGACCAGCCCCTTGCGTTCCATGTCGTCCAGCCCACCACACCGCGAGCTGTGATCACCCCGAGACCCTGCCCGGTTAGTCTCCGCCCGTGAGCAGTCCGGACGACCCGAACCAGGAGACCCGCGTCGTGCCCACCGCGGAGCCCACCGAGGTGGGTGTGCCGCAGTACTCGCCGGACTCCGCGCCCCGGTACCCCGGCCAGCCGTACCCCGGGCAGCTGCACACGGGGCAGCCCCTGCCGCCCGAGCCGTCGCCCTGGTCCCCGCC
>NZ_JACBXB010001191.1 GCF_013870575.1 Pseudonocardia pini | reverse complement strand
TCGCTCGAGGGCTCCGGCGTGGGCGGTCGGATCCGCAAGCAGGACGTCCGCACCGCCGCCGACGCCGCGAAGGCCCCCGCGGCCCCGGAGCCCGCCGCGCAGCCCGCCGCCGCGAGCAGCGCCCCGAAGCAGCCCGCCAAGGTCCCGAGCCGGGCGGCCGACGCCCCGCAGCCGGGCACCACGGTGAAGATGCCGCGGCTGCGCCAGGTCATCGCCCAGCGGATGACCGAGTCGCTGCGGGTCTCGGCGCAGCTGACCACCGTGCAGGAGGTCGACGTCACCCGGATCGCGAAGCTGCGGGCCCGGGCGAAGGACGCGTTCCTGCAGCGTGAGGGCGTCAAGCTCACCTACCTGCCCTTCTTCGCGAAGGCCACGGTCGAGGCGCTCAAGGCCTACCCGGCCGTCAACTCCTCGATCTCCGAGGACGGCAAGCAGGTCGAGTACCACGGCGGCGTGCACCTCGCGGTCGCCGTCGACACCCCGCGCGGGCTGCTCGTCCCGGTGATCAAGAACGCCGAGGACCTGTCGCTGGCCGGGCTGGCCCGCAAGATCGCGGACGTCGCGGCCCGCACCCGGGACAACAAGATCGGTCCCGACGAGCTGTCCGGCGGCACCTTCACGATCACCAACATCGGCAGCGCGGGCGCGCTGTTCGACACGCCGATCATCAACCAGCCGCAGGTCGCGATCCTCGGCACGGGCGCGATCGTCAAGGAGCCCAAGGTCGTCGCCGGAGTGGACGGGGAGGACGTCATCGCCGTCCGGTCGGTCTGCTACCTGCCGCTGACCTACGACCACCGGATCGTCGACGGGGCGGACGCCGGCCGTTTCGTCTCCGCGATCAGGGCGCGCCTCGAGGAAGGCGCGTTCGAGGCCGAGCTCGGCCTCTGAGCCCTCACCGACGGCGCTCTCGTGCGGATCTCCCGCAGGAGAGCGCCGTTCGTGCGTTCTGGGGGGTCCGAGTCGCGAGACGTCGGGCCGTTGGGGAGGATCGGGGCGTGCGAGTCGTCGTCGCCGGGTCGTCCGGTCTGATCGGAACCGCTCTCGTCGCAGGTCTGCGGGAGTCGGGTCACGAGGTGCTGCGGCTCGTCCGCCGCACCCCGTCCGCGCCGGACGAGCGG
>NZ_JACBXB010001190.1 GCF_013870575.1 Pseudonocardia pini | reverse complement strand
GCCCCCCACGGCGACGAGCACGGCGGCCGCGCCGC
The DNA here is from genome assembly GCF_013870575.1 of Pseudonocardia pini. Classification (GTDB taxonomy): domain Bacteria; phylum Actinomycetota; class Actinomycetes; order Mycobacteriales; family Pseudonocardiaceae; genus Pseudonocardia; species Pseudonocardia pini. The sequence continues at coordinate 1,087 of NZ_JACBXB010001190.1, read as the reverse complement.
CGAGGCCGCCGACCACCCCGCCGACGACGACGACGAGGACGCCGACCAGGGCGAACAGGATCCGCGCGACACGGACCTCGTGGGGTGTCGGGTTGCCCACCTGGCGGGAGGCGAACCTGCCACCCAGGTCGGGGAACTGGCCGAGGAGGCGCTGCTCGAGCTCCTCGAGCTGCTGCCTTTCGGCATCGGTCAGGTGCGGGGGACGGGACTCCGGGACGCTCACCCCTCCGTCATACCCCCGACGTGCGGATCTCGACACTCGAAGTCCGATCTGGGCGTCACCTGTTCGGTGAACAGCCATCGAGACGGGGCGAGCGGACGGGCCCTATCTTAACGAGCGTTCATCACATATCGTCGCGCCCATGAGCACCGTTGCCGACTCGACCCGGGTGGCGGAGGCCGCGCACCAGGTCGTGCGCGACCACGACCCGACCACCACCCCGGTCCAGGACTTCCTCGCCGCCGCGTTCGACGCGGGCCTCGCCTGGGTGCACTTCCCGGAGACCCTCGGGGGTCTCGGCGTCTCCCGCGGGCTGCAGGTCGTGGCCGACACGATCCTGCAGGACGCGGGCGGCCCCGTGCCGTTCTCCCTCAACCCCATCGGCTACGGCATGGCCGCGCCGACCCTGCGCGAGCACGCCGGGACCGACGACCTCAAGCGCCGGTGGCTCCGGCCGCTCGCCTCGACCGAGAACATCTGGTGCCAGCTGTTCTCCGAGCCGGGCGCCGGCTCGGACCTCGCAGGCCTCGCGACCTCCGCGGTCCCGGACGGCGACGAGTGGGTCGTCAACGGGCAGAAGGTCTGGACGAGCCTCGCGCACCGCGCCCGCTGGGCGCTGCTGCTGGCCCGCACCGACCCGGACGCGCCGAAGCACAAGGGCCTGACCTACTTCGTCGTCGATATGAAGGGGCCGGGCGTGGAGACGCGCCCGCTGCGCCAGATGACCGGGCAGGCCGAGTTCAACGAGGTCTACCTGTCCGACGCGCGGATCCCCGACGCCCACCGGCTCGGCGCGGTCGGCGACGGCTGGCGGGTGGCGATGACCACCCTGATGAACGAGCGCAGCTCGATCGGCTCGAGCGGCAG
>NZ_JACBXB010001189.1 GCF_013870575.1 Pseudonocardia pini | reverse complement strand
GTCCGGAAGCCCCAGCTCCGGCCGATGGCCGCGACCGGCACCGCGGCGAGGGCGGGGTCGGCGAGGTCCGCCCGGCAGCGCTCCAGGCGCTGCTCGCGGACCCACGTCGACACGCTGACCCCGGTCGGTTCGAACAGCGTGTGCAGGCGACGCAGGGACGTGTAGGTGCCCTCGGCGATCCTGCGCGGGGTCAGGTCCACATCGGAGAGACGAGCGGTGATGTGGTCCATGACCTCGCGCAGGCCCACCGCGGGCGGGGCGGGCGCGGCCCCCGCGGGCAGGAGCATCGACCGGATCAGGCGCGCCGCGCTGTCCAGCAGCACGCTCCGCCCGACACCCGTCGCCGCTCCCGGTGCGGTGCCGCCCAGCGCCGTGAGCAGCGACCAGACGACGGGCGCGATGCCGTCCCCGGCGTCGAGCACGACGGCGGTCCGCTCCCGCAGCAGCTCGGTCGGGAAGTGCAGGGCACGCACCGGGAACTGCACGCACAGTGCGGCGCAGTCGTCGCTCGCCTCGAGCCGGACGGGGCGGTCCGAGGCGTACACCGAGAACTCCCCCGGGCGCAGGACACCGGTGCGGTCGTCCTGCGCCAGCGACAGGGTCCCGGACAGCTGCAGGGGCATCAGCAGGCACGAGTCGCCCTCCGTGGGCGCGACCCGGCCCTCGACGGAGGCGACGTGCCTGCTGCACTCCAGCTCGAAGAACTGGAAGTCCCCGACCCACCGGGATCTCAGGGACCCCTGGAAGGCCCGCGGGTCGTCGACCTGGACGGTCCAGTCCAGCCGCGACGCCCCGAGGGCCCGCCGCCACGCACCGGGCGTCACCTTGCCGGGCCCGGTGCTCGCCTCCTCCACAGGAGCAGCGCCGCGCTGCATGTGCTCCCCTTCCGGTCAGCCCCCGTCGTGGGCGTCGGCCATCAGCTCGGCGAGGTCCTCGGGCTGCAGGAACGACGGCGGCGGGGGCGGGCCCCACGAGTACAGGCTCTTCTCCCCCGCGACCACGCCCGGCTCCCAGACCTGGTCGTCGAGGATGCAGTCGATGTCCGAGTAGTACTCGGAGAAGTTGCCCGCGGGGTCACGCAGGTACCAGAAGAAGTTCGAGCCGATGTAGTGGCGGCCGAGCC
>NZ_JACBXB010001188.1 GCF_013870575.1 Pseudonocardia pini | reverse complement strand
CGTCCCGCGCCCCAGCAGCAGGACCCCGACGAACGCCAACGCCACGACGGCGAACACGGACCCGACGACCAGGAGGGGGAGGCGACGCACACCACGACCCTGGTCGCCGCGGGTGGCCGGCCGATGAGAGCCCGATGAGAACCCTCTCACGGTGGTGTCCGATTCCCGCGAGAACCCGGGCATCGGGCGTGGCAGAGTCACTCTCGTGCTGGACACCGAACGCTGCTACCGGGCCGTCGCCTCGCGCGACTCCCGGTTCGACGGCGTCTTCATCACGGCGGTGCGCACCACCGGCATCTACTGCCGACCGAGCTGCCCCGCCACCACCCCCAAGATCCGCAACGTCGAGTTCTTCACCACCGCGGCCGCCGCGCAGCAGCACGGCTACCGCGCCTGCCGCCGCTGCCTGCCCGACGCCGTCCCCGGCTCGCCGGACTGGAACGGCCGCTCCGACCTGGCCGCCCGCGCGATGCGGCTGATCTCCGACGGCGTCGTGGAGCGGTCCGGGGTCGCCGGACTGGCCGCGCGGCTCGGCTACTCGGAACGCCACCTGACCCGGATCGTCGCCGCCGAGCTGGGCGCGGGTCCCCTCGCGCTCGCCAGGGCGCACCGCGCCCACACCGCCCGGCTGCTGATCGAGACCACGACGATGTCCATGGCGGACATCGCGTTCGCCGCCGGGTTCGCGAGCGTGCGGCAGTTCAACGACACCGTCCGCGAGGTGTACGCCGTCACGCCGAGCGTGCTGCGGAAGGAGAGTGCGCGCCGCGGCGCCACACCGGCCGCGGGCACGCTGTCGCTGCGGCTGCCGCACCGCGAGCCGTTCGACGCCGCGGGCCTGCTGCAGCACTTCGCCTCCCGGGCCCTCACCGGCGTCGAGTCGCTGGAGGCGGGCGTCTACCGCCGCACCCTGCGGCTCCCCCACGGACCCGGGACGGTGACGGTGCACCTCGGGGACCACACCTCGGGTCACGTCCACGCGGACCTGCGGTTCGCCGAGCCCCGCGACCTCGGGCCCGCCGTCGCCCGGCTGCGCAGGCTGCTGGACCTCGACGCCGACCCCGTCGCGGGCGACGAGGTGCTGTTCACCCGACCCGGCGGCGCGGAGCTGCGTCGTCGGATCGA
>NZ_JACBXB010001187.1 GCF_013870575.1 Pseudonocardia pini | reverse complement strand
CCGCTCCCAGCAGCCGCGCTTGCCGCACTCGCACGGGCGCCCGTCCGGCACCACGCGGACGTGCCCGAACTCGGGGGCCACGCCGAACGCGCCGCGGTAGAGGGCGCCGTCGAGCAGCAGCGCGCCGCCGATCCCGGTGCCCAGTGCCAGGAGGACCACGGTCGAGGCGCCCGCCGCGGCCCCGTACCGGCGCTCGGCCAGCGCGGCGGCGTTCGCGTCGTGCTCCACGACGACCGGGATCCCCAGCCGCGCGTGCATCCGCTCGGCGACGGGCGCGTCCCGCCAGGACAGGTGGCGGCCGTGGGGACAGCTCGCCGACGCACCGGGCGATCGCGGACTCCAGCGCCTCGTCGCTCTTCGGCGTGGCGGTGCCCGCACTGTCGATGACCTCGCCCTCGGCGTCCACCACGCCCGCGCGGACGCTGGTGCCGCCGACGTCGACCCCGATCGTCAGCACGTCAGACCCGGGTGACGGGGATGTGCTGGACCCGTCGCGCACCCGGGCGTCCGTGGGTACCGCCATGTCCGCTCTCCTCCTCGGCACCCGCAGCACTGCCAGCCGTCCCGCCGTGTCCCGCCGGTCCGTCCGGCAGCTCCTCCATCAACGCACGGAGGGCCGCGACGACTCCCGCGGCGTGGTCCGCGAGCGTCACAGCCAGCTCGGGTCGCTCCCCGCGCAGCAGGGCCATCAGGGCGCAGACGGGGCAGGACGCGCAGCTCGACGGCGTGGGCTCACCCGAACGGGCCGCCTCCAGCAGGGGGCCGATCCGGTCCAGGACCGTGGCCGCGAGCGCCTTGACCTCCCCGGCGAGGGTGTCCGAGTGCGGGCAGCTCACCGCCCGTCCTCGCTTCGCTCGGTCGAGGCCTCGCCGGAGCGCTGTGCCGAGGGCCCGCACGCGAGCACGCTCACCGGGTCATCCAGACGGCGGGATCGGGGACGAAGGTGACCACCAGGTCGTCCTCCTCCAGGCGGGCGGCGGTGACCTCGCACCGGCGCAGCACCGCGGGCAGGCTGATCCGCCGCCGGGTGGCGCCCACGCCGACGACGAGCTCGTCCCCGACGCGGGTCAGGTCCAGCGGCCCGTTCGCGGCGCCTGGCAGCCGCAGCGCGAGCTCGAACTCCGA
>NZ_JACBXB010000118.1 GCF_013870575.1 Pseudonocardia pini | reverse complement strand
GCCCTGCGCTTCCTCGCCGACCACGCGGGGGAGCGGGCGGTGGGCGAGTTCGCCCGCAGCCGGGTGCAGAACCTGCTCGGCGCGTCGACCGCCGGGATCCAGGCGGCGGGCGGACCGCGCGAGCGGGCCGAGGCCCTCGCCGAGGTGCTCACCACGAGTGGCTACGCTGCGGCGGCCCGCGAGGCGGGCCCCGGCGTGCAGCTGTGCCAGCACCACTGCCCGGTGGCCCACGTCGCCGCGGAGTTCCCCGAGCTCTGCGAGGCGGAGACCGAGGCGTTCGCCGAGATCCTCGGCACCCACGTCCAGCGGTTGGCCACCATCGCACGCGGGGACTCCGCGTGCACCACCCATGTACCCGTGACCGCACCCGAACGCGGCCACGGTCCGCAAGCGACCACCACGTCCCCGAGAGGGAGGCAGCATGACGACCACTCCTGAGGTGCAGCAGCAGCTGACGCAGGAGGAGACGCTCGCGACGCTCGGCCGGTACGACTTCGGCTGGGCCGACTCGGACGTCGCCGGGTCCACGGCGCGCCGCGGACTCTCCGCGGACGTGGTGGCCGACATCTCCCGGCTGAAGAGCGAGCCGCAGTGGATGCTCGACTTCCGGCTCAAGGCGCTGGACCTCTTCGAGCGCAAGCCGATGCCGCGCTGGGGCTCCGACCTGTCGGGCATCGACTTCGACAACATCAAGTACTTCGTGCGGTCCTCGGAGAAGCAGGCGGCCACCTGGGACGACCTGCCCGCGGACATCAAGAACACCTACGACAAGCTGGGCATCCCGGAGGCCGAGAAGGCCCGCCTGGTGTCCGGTGTCGCCGCGCAGTACGAGTCCGAGGTCGTCTACCACTCGATCCGCGAGGACCTCGAGCAGCAGGGCGTGATCTTCCTGGACACCGACTCCGGGCTGCGCGAGCACCCCGAGCTGTTCCGGGAGTACTTCGGCTCGGTCATCCCCAGCGGTGACAACAAGTTCTCCGCGCTGAACTCCGCGGTGTGGTCGGGCGGCTCGTTCATCTACGTGCCGCCGGGCGTGCACGTCGAGATCCCGCTGCAGGCCTACTTCCGGATCAACACCGAGAACATGGGCCAGTTCGAGCGCACGCTGATCATCGCGGACGAGGGCTCGTACGTGCACTACGTCGAGGGCTGCACCGCGCCGATCTACAAGTCGGACTCGCTGCACTCGGCCGTCGTCGAGATCGTGGTGAAGAAGAACGCCCGGGTCCGGTACACGACCATCCAGAACTGGTCGAACAACGTGTACAACCTGGTCACCAAGCGCGCCAAGGCCGAGGAGGGCGCGACCATGGAGTGGGTCGACGGCAACCTCGGCTCCAAGGTCACCATGAAGTACCCGGCCGTGATGCTGATGGGCGAGCACGCCAAGGGCGAGGTCCTGTCCATCGCGTTCGCCGGTGAGGGCCAGCACCAGGACGCGGGCGCGAAGATGACGCACCTGGCGCCGAACACGTCGTCCACGATCATCTCGAAGTCGGTGGCGCGGGGCGGCGGGCGCACCTCCTACCGCGGCCTGATCCGGGTCAACCCGCGGGCCACCGGCTCGCGGAGCACGGTGAAGTGCGACGCGCTGCTGGTCGACTCGATCAGCCGCAGCGACACCTACCCGTACGTGGACATCCGCACGGACGACGTGTCGATGGGCCACGAGGCCACGGTCTCGAAGGTGTCGGACGACCAGCTGTTCTACCTGATGAGCCGCGGTCTGACCGAGGACGAGGCCATGGCGATGGTCGTGCGCGGGTTCGTGGAGCCCATCGCGCGCGAGCTCCCCATGGAGTACGCCCTCGAGCTCAACCGCCTGATCGAGCTGCAGATGGAGGGTTCGGTCGGATGACCGAGGTGGCAGGGCTGGCGCCCGAGCTGAAGGGCGCCAAGAAGGGCCAGGGCGAGATCCCGGTCGCGAGTGCGGGCGAGCGCTTCACCTCGTTCGACGTCGAGGCCTTCGAGGTCCCCGGCGGGCGCGAGGAGAACTGGCGGTTCACACCGCTCAAGCGGCTGCACGGGCTCCACGACGGCACCGCGGACCTGAACGGCACCGCCACAGTCACCGTGTCCGGGGCCGCGCAGGTCGAGAAGGTGGGCCGGGACGACCCGCGGATCGGCGAGGGCGGCACCCCCGCCGACCGCGTGTCCGCGCAGGCCTGGTCGGCGTTCGGCGAGGCCACCGTCGTGACCCTCGACGGCAGCCCCGAGCCGGTCACGATCACGGTCGAGGGCCCGGGCGCGGGTGCCGCGGCGGCGGGGCACCTGCAGCTGCGCACCACCACGCACGCCGAGGCCACCGTGGTGATCGAGCACCGCGGCTCGGGCACGCTCGCGGACAACCTGGAGCTCGTCCTCGCGGACGCCTCCCGGCTGACCGTGATCGTCACCGAGGAGTGGGCGGACGACGCCGTGCACGTGTCGGCGCAGCACCTCTCGATCGGCCGGGACGCCGTGCTCAAGCTCGTCTCGGTGTCGCTGGGCGGCGACCTCGTCCGGATCAGCCCCACCGTGAGCTACCGGGCCCCCGGTGGCGAGGTGGACCTGGCCGGACTGGGCTACGCCGACGCCGGACAGCACCTGGAGCAGCGCCTCCTGGTCGACCACGCGGTGCCGCAGTGCAAGTCGAACGTGCTGTACAAGAACGCCCTGCAGGGGCGCGCGGGCGTCACGGACGCGCACACCGTCTGGATCGGCGACGTGCTCATCCGCGCCGCCGCGGTGAACACCGAGACCTTCGAGTTCAACCGCAACCTGGTGCTCACCGAGCACGCCCGCGCCGACTCGGTGCCGAACCTGGAGATCGAGACCGGCGAGATCGTCTCCGCCGGGCACGCCAGCGCCACCGGCCGGTTCGACGACGAGCAGCTGTTCTACCTGCAGAGCCGCGGCATCCCCGAGGACGCTGCGCGCAGGCTCGTCGTGCGCGCGTTCTTCGGCGAGATCCTGCAGCGCATCCCGAACACCACCCTCCCCGAGCTGCGCGAACGGCTGGAGGCGGCCATCGAGGCCGAGCTCGCCGTCGTCGGCGTCTGACCCACCACGGAGAAGCATTCAATGTCCACCCTGGAGATCAAGGACCTGCACGCGTCGGTCCGCACCGAGGACGGCCCCAAGGAGATCCTCCGCGGCGTCGACCTCACCGTGAAGGCGGGCGAGACCCACGCGATCATGGGGCCGAACGGCTCCGGCAAGTCCACCCTGGCGTACGCCATCGCGGGTCACCCGAAGTACGAGATCACCTCCGGTGAGGTGCTGCTCGACGGCGAGTCCGTGCTGGACATGTCGGTCGACGAACGCGCCCGGGCGGGTCTGTTCCTCGCCATGCAGTACCCGGTCGAGGTCCCCGGTGTGTCGATGGCGAACTTCCTGCGCTCGGCGGCCACCGCCGTCCGCGGCGAGGCGCCGAAGCTGCGCACCTGGGTCAAGGAGGTCAAGTCCGCGATGTCCGACCTGGACATCTCCGACGAGTTCGCGGACCGCTCGGTCAACGAGGGGTTCTCCGGCGGCGAGAAGAAGCGCCACGAGGTGCTCCAGCTCGCGCTGCTGAACCCCAAGATCGCGATCCTCGACGAGACGGACTCCGGCCTGGACGTCGACGCGCTGCGCGTCGTGTCCGAGGGCGTGAACCGCTTCCGCTCGCCCGAGAACGGCGTCCTGCTGATCACGCACTACACGCGGATCCTGCAGCACATCACGCCGGACCACGTGCACGTGTTCTCCGCGGGTCGGATCGTCGAGTCCGGTGGCCCCGAGCTCGCCGACGACCTGGAGAAGAACGGCTACGAGCGGTTCGTGAAGGCGGTTCCGGCGTGACCGCGGTCCAGGCCCACGAGGGTCTGGACCTCACCGCCATCCGCGGTGACTTCCCGATCCTGTCGCGCACCGTCCGCGAGGACAGGCCGCTGGTCTACCTGGACTCCGGTGCGACCTCGCAGCGGCCCCGCCAGGTGCTCGACGCCGAGCGGCGGTTCCTCGAGACGCACAACGCGGCCGTGCACCGCGGCGCGCACCAGCTCGCCGAGGAGGCCACGGACGACTACGAGGCGGCCCGGGCGAAGATCGCCGTGCTCGTGGGCGCCGAGCCCGAGGAGCTGGTGTTCACCAAGAACGCCACCGAGGGGATCAACCTCGTCGCGTACGCGTTCTCGAACTCCTCGATCCGCACGGGCCTCGGCCCGGAGACGGAGCGGTTCGTGCTGGGCCCGGGGGACGAGATCGTCGTCACCGAGCTGGAGCACCACGCCAACCTCGTGCCCTGGCAGGAGCTGTGCCGCCGGACCGGCGCCACGCTGCGCTGGTACTCGGTCACCGACGACGGCCGGATCGACCTGGACTCGCTCGAGCTGACGGAGCGCACCAGGATCGTGGCGTTCGCCCACCAGTCGAACGTCACCGCCGCGATCGCGCCGGTGGCCGAGCTGGTCCGGCGGGCGCGTGCGGTCGGTGCGCTGACGGTGCTCGACGCCTGCCAGTCCGTCCCGCACATGCCGGTGAACCTCACCGAGCTGGGCGTGGACTTCGCCGCGTTCTCCGGGCACAAGATGCTCGGTCCCTCCGGCGTCGGCGTGCTCTACGGGCGCACCGAGCTGCTCGAGGCGATGCCGCCGTTCCTCACGGGCGGGTCGATGATCGAGATGGTCCGCATGGAGGGCTCGACCTACGCCCCGCCGCCGCAGCGGTTCGAGGCGGGCGTGCCCATGACGTCGCAGGCCGTGGGTCTGGGTGCCGCGGTGGACTACCTCTCGGCGATCGGCATGGACCGCGTGTTCGCGCACGAGCAGGAGCTCGCCAGGGTCGCGCTGGACACGCTCGCCGAGGTGCCGGGGGTGCGGATCGTCGGCCCCACCGACCTGACCGACCGCGGCGGCGCCGTGGCCTTCGTGGTCGACGGGGTGCACGCCCACGACGTGGGCCAGGTGCTGGACGACCGCGGCATCGCCGTACGCGTCGGACACCACTGCGCGTGGCCGCTGCACCGCCGCTTCGGAATCGCGGCGACCGTCCGAGCGTCCTTCCATGTGTACAACACAGCGGACGAGGTGGCTCAGCTCGCCGAGGGCGTGCGGGCCGCGAAGGAGTTCTTCGGGGTCGCATGAAGCTCGAACAGATGTACCAGGAGATCATCCTGGACCACTACCGGCAGCCCCACGGCGCGGGCCTGCGGGAACCCTTCGACGCCGAAACGCACCACGTCAACCCCACCTGTGGGGACGAGGTGACCCTGCGGGTGAAGCTGGAGGGTGACGAGGTCAAGGACGTCTCGTACGAGTCCCTCGGCTGCTCGATCAGCCAGGCCTCGACCTCGGTGCTCACCGATCTCGTGGTCGGCAAGAGCGTGCAGGAGGCGTTCCGGATCCTGGAGTCCTTCCAGGAGATGGCGCAGAGCCGTGGGAAGGTGGCCGGGGACGAGGACGTCATCGGCGACGGGGTCGCGTTCGCGGGCGTCTCCAAGTACCCGGCGCGGGTGAAGTGTGCTCTGCTGGGTTGGATGGCGTTCAAGGACGCCGTGGTGCGGGTGAAGGAGGAGGCATGAGCTCTACAGACGAGACGGACGTGGTTCGCGGGGCTGCGGGGATGCCGGAGCCCCCTGCGGCGACGGACGGTCCCTCGATCGACGACATCGAGGAGGCCATGCGAGACGTCGTCGATCCCGAGCTGGGCATCAACGTCGTCGACCTGGGCCTGGTCTACGGCCTGAAGGTCGAGGACCGCAAGGCGATCATCGACATGACGCTCACGTCCGCGGCCTGCCCGCTGACGGACGTCATCGAGGAGCAGGCCCGCTCCGCCCTCACCGGCCCCAGCAACGGGTCGCTGGTCGAGGACATCGCGATCAACTGGGTCTGGATGCCCCCGTGGGGCCCGGAGAAGATCACCGAGGACGGCCGCGAGCAGCTCCGCGCCCTGGGCTTCCGCGTCTGACCCACCCGGGCCGCATCATGGAGCCACACCTGTCGTGTCGAGCCTTGAGAACGACGGTTGTGGCTCCATGGCGCTGTCCGGTACTGCGACGGCACTCGGGTGAGCGTCGCACATCAAAGCGATCGAGCTGGTCAGAGGGCTGAGGCGGGCCCGAGCCGTGCACGATCGAGCATCGCGCCTGCCGGGGCTCACGAGCGGCCCTGCTTGGATGCGCTGATGCACATACGCGAGGTGCTGCCCAGCGAGCTCGACAGTGTGGGCGCTCTGCGGGTCGGCGCCTATGCGGCGCAGGATCTGTTCGCCTCGGCGGGCGCCTACGCGCCGGTCCTGCGCTCGTTGGGCGCGGGGGGCGGCGCGACCATCCTGGTCGCGGTGGAGGGCGGCGAGCTGCTCGGCACCGTGATGCTGCAGCCGTGGGGGCCGGACAGCGAGATCGCCCGTGCCGCCGAGGAGATCGAGATGCGAGCCCTCGCGGTCTCGCCCGCAGCTCAGGGGCGAGGAGTCGGTCGAGCCCTGGTCGACGCGGCGGTGAGCCGCGCGCGCCACGGAGGACACGGTCGCGTCGTGCTCTCCACCCAGCCGGCGATGCGGGCCGCGCAACGGCTGTACCGCACCGCCGGCTTCGAACGCCTGCCCGACCGCGACTGGTCGCCGTTACCCGGTGTCGTCCTGCTCGCCTTCGGGCTGCGCCTGGACGATCGTTGACACACCTGCGCCGCAGCTCGATCTGCGGTGCGTCGCCCGTCGCCGTAGTCGCCGGCGTGGCGAGCCGATCGCGAGCCGCCACGCCCGCAGACCAGCCGCGGCGATCACCCGGTCATGCAGCGCGTCCAGGTCCACCGGTGCGGGCGAGATCACCCCAGCGGTGCACCGACTGCCGTTGCAGTACTAGGGGAGGGGCTCGAAGGTCCTCGTGTGGCGCTGGTGGTTCCTCAGCTGTGCCCAGGCGGTCTCGTGGCGGCGCCTCGCGAAGGCCGTGACCGCCTGGAGGGTGCGGCGGTCGTCGTTCGGGAACTCGTAGCGCAGGTCCTCGCCCTCGTTGTGGCGGAACATGTCGTGGTTCGCCCACCGGCGCCCGGTGAAGGGCGTGCCGTGCGGGGTGTGGGACTCCAGGTAGGCGGACCGCTGGGCGGTCTGCCAGGCCGCGTCGGCGGTGGCGGCGACCGTCTCCGGGTCGAACGTCGTCTCCAGGAGGTGGGCCAGGTGGTCGAGGTAGTACTGCCGCAGGTCCGGGTTCTGCAGGAGGTTGCCCAGCAGGGGCAGTGAGCGCGGCGGCCAGTCCAGGACGTCCCCGCCCGCCCAGTCCGCGTGGTCGTAGGCCTGCTGGGTGAGGTCGTAGGTGATGCCGAGGACGTTGTCGTGGTCCCAGGGCAGGAACGTGAAGAACGGCCGGTCCGCCGTACGGGAGTTGTAGAGGAAGTAGTTGGCGGGGGTGCCGTAGTAGGTGTCCCAGCTGCCCAGCAGGACCGTGACGCCGGCCCAGCGGAGGAAGGCGCGTACCGCGAAGACCTCCTCCATCGCGTCCCGGTACCCGGCCGAGGCGAAGTCGCCACCGTGTAGGACCTGCACGAACCGGGCGAGGTCGTCGAACGAGGTGTCGGCCCCGCTGCGGAGCTCGTAGGTGGGATCCGCCGCCCCGGCCGGCGGCCGGTAGTCGGCGCCCGACGGGCCCCGCGGCGCGAGCGTGGCGCAGCCGAACCCGCCCCGGTCGACGTCCCCGCAGGAGGCCTTGTAGAGCTGCCCCGCGTCGGAGCCGAAGTGGCGCCGCAGGAAGTCGGTGTGGACGTCCTCGGTGAGGGAGTAGAGCCCCCGGTAGGTCCCGTCCATCGCGTAGCGGGCGTAGGTGCGGCGCGAGCACCGGATCCCCGCCGCCGCGAAGGCCGACCAGGCGACCGCCTCCCGGACGACGGACGCGTCGTTGACCATGGACTTGAGGTGCAGCCGCTCCAGGCCGGCGAAGCGCGCGTCGAGCCGGGCGCGCCACGAGGACTTCGGTTCGGCCAGCGTGCGGTTGCCGGTGCACTCCAGCTCGAACCCGCCGCGTCGGTAGAGCGCGTCGGCCGGTGGGACGTGCCGGGTGTCGGTGGGATCGAGCCTGCCGACCTCCAGCGTGGCGCCCGCGGGTGCGGCGACCTCGCGGGTCTTCGGGTGCGGCAGCTCCTGCCTCCCGAACCCCCGGACGTGCACGCCGAGCAGGGGCTCGGCGAACACGTCGTCGACCGTGAGCGCGGCGGTCCGGTAGGCCTCGACGACCTCCCCCGCCGGGCCCGCGAGGTCGAGCTCGGGTCCCCCGAACTCGGCGACGAGCACCCCGAACAGGGCCTCGCGCTCGCGCCCGCGGTGCACGCCGTCGGTCGCGACCTTCTCCAGCAGCGTCCGGGCCCGTCCCGGTGCGAGGTCGACGGCGCAGAGCGCCCGGTCGGTCAGGTCGGCGTCGAGGTCCGCCGCGGTGTAACCCATACGTCGAGGAGCCGCGGCCGGTGTCGATTCGGACGTCCACCACCCGGACGGCGGATCACCGGAGCGTGCGGAAGAAGGTCCGGACGTCTTCCACCAGCAGGTCGGGGACCTCCAGCGCGGCGAAGTGGCCGCCGGTCTCGAAGTCCGACCAGTGCGTGATGGTGTTCACGGCCTCGGCGTACCGGCGGATCGCCACGTCCTCCGCGAAGGCCGCGACGCCCGTCGGGACGCCGGACCTGCTCGGCCACCGCTCGGAGTGCATGCTCTCGTAGTAGAGGTTCGCCGCGGAGCCCGCCGTGTCGGTCAGCCAGTACAGCATCACGTTGGTGAGGATCCGGTCCCGGTCGATCGGGCACACCGACCACTCGTGGAACTTCTCCAGGACCCAGGCGAGCTGGCCCGCGGGGGAGTCCGCCAGCGCGTGGGCGACGGTCTGCGGTCGGGTGGCCTGGATCTGGAAGTACCCGTTGCCGTCGGCCAGGTAGGTCTGCAGGCGGGCCAACCGCGCCTGCTCGACGTCGGTGAGCGCGGCCTGCTCCTCGGCCGGCACCGCGCCGAACGGGATGAACCCCATGGTCGCGGCGTTCACGTGCACCCCGACCACGTGCTCCGCGTCGACCCGGCCGAGGTCCGGCACGACGAACGCGCCGAAGTCGCCGCCCTGCGCGGCGTACCGGTCGTACCCGAGCCTGCGCATCAGCTCGGCGAACGCCGTGGCGATCCGGTGGCTGTCCCAGCCCGGTTCGCGGGTGGGCCCGGAGAACCCGAAGCCGGGCAGCGCCGGGATGACCAGGTCGAAGGCGTCCGCGGGAGCGCCGCCGTACGCGGCGGGCTCGGTCAGCGGCCCGATCACGTCCAGGAACTCGACGACCGAGCCCGGCCACCCGTGCACCAGGAGCAGCGGCAGGGCGTCCGCCTCGGGGGAGCGGACGTGCAGGAAGTGGATGTGCTGCCCATCGATCTCGGTGCGGAACTGCGGCAGCTCGTTGAGTAGCGCCTCCTGCGCACGCCAGTCGTAGCCGGTGCGCCAGTAGGACACCAGCTCGCGCAGCTCGTCGACCGGGACCCCGCGCTCCCACGGGGCGCCGGGCAGCGGGGCGCCCCAGCGGGTGCGGGCCAGCCGGTCGTCCAGGTCGTCGAGGGCGATCTCCGGGATCTCGATCCGGAAGGGCGTGATCGTGCCGGTCTGGGTCATGACCCGACGCTAGGAGCCACTCCGGCCGGTTCCCGACCTCAATGGCAGGGATCAGGTCGTGTGCACGATGAGGACGTCGACGCCGGAGCGGCGCGCGACGTCCGAGGGCACCGAGCCCAGGATGCGTCCGCTGAGGGTGTTGAGCCCCTTGTTGCCGACGACGAGGAGGTCCGCGCCGCGGTCGGCGACCGCCTTGCGCAGCACGTCGGCCGGGGCGCCGTCCTCGGCCAGCGTGCTGACCTTCCGCGCGCCGGCGGCGGCGGCCTTGTCCTCGGCCGTGCGCAGCGCCTCCTCGGCGGGGTTCCAGCCGCGGACCTGGTAGGCCTCCGCCCCGAGGGCGTCCTCGGCGTCGGCGGTGTCCTCGCGGGTCGCCGGGGTGTAGGCGGACACGATGACGAGCTCGGCGTCCGAGTCGCGGGCGACCGCGGCGGCGCGCTCGACCGCGAGATAGGACGTGGGGGATCCGTCGGTGCCGACGACGACGGTGGTGTAGGCGGACACGGTGCCTCCCTCGGGGAGTAGGGGTCGGCGGGAGCCTACCGCCGGGTAGTCGCAGGTCAGGACCTCACCCGGGGCCTGTCACCCGGTCGGGGCGG
>NZ_JACBXB010001186.1 GCF_013870575.1 Pseudonocardia pini | reverse complement strand
CCGCCGCGCTCACACCCCGAGCCTAGGCCCGCGGCCGACACGCCACCGCGCCGCGGTCCGCGTGGCGACGGAGACGGTAGGTTGATCGTCGTGCAGGTCGTCGCCGTGTTGAGTCTGAAGGGCGGGGTCGGCAAGACCACGGTCTCCCTCGGTCTCGCCGGCGCCGCGCTCGCGCACGGCCTCCCCACGCTCGTGGTGGACCTCGACCCGCAGGCCAACTCCACGATCGCGCTCGACGTGCAGGCGACCACCGGCACGATCGCCGACGTCCTGGACGAGCCCAGCCGCTCCGCGCTGCGCCGGGCGATCGCGCCGAGCGCGTGGGGCGAGGGCCTGGACGTGCTGGTGGGCGCCGAGCAGAACGAGCGGCACAACCATCCCGACCCCAGCACCAAGCAGCTCGAACGGCTCCGTCGCGCGTTGTCCAGGCTGGACGACCCGGAGCTGCACTCGAGCCTGGGCCGCACGGACAAGACCCCCGGCGAGCCCTACCAGCTGGTGATCATCGACTGCCCGCCCTCGCTGGGCCAGCTCACCCGCAGCGCGTTGGCGGCCGCGGACCGCGCCATCCTGGTCACCGACCCCACCATGTTCGCCGTGTCCGGCGTGCAGCGCGCCTTCGACGCCGTGCAGGCCGAGCGGGAGCGCGGCAACACCGCCCTGCAGCCGCTCGGGGTGCTGGTGAACCGCGTGCGCCCGCGCAACGCGGAGCACGACTACCGGATCGCCGAGCTCCGCGAGCTGTTCGGCCCGTTGGTCTTCGGCGGGACGCTGCCGGACCGCTCCGCCGTGCAGCAGGCGCAGGGCGCCTGCCTGCCGATCCAGTCCTGGGACACGCCGGGCGCCCGGGAGGTGGCGGCGGTGTTCACCGCGCTGCTGGGCAGGCTGCTCCGCTCTCGCTCGCGCACCTGAGCCGCCTCACCGGTCGACCAGCAGTTCCCGCACGATCCCCACGAACTGTTCGGACTGGCGGAGCAGGTCGTCCGCCTCCCGCCTGCCCACGAGCCGGGAGATCCCCGCCTCGGCCGCCGCCCGGGTGTCCGAGCAGGACGCGAAGAACGCAGCCCACTCGCCCAGCTCGGGCGCGACCTCGGCGAGGACCACCCAGACGCTGCGCGGCCGGGCCCG
>NZ_JACBXB010001185.1 GCF_013870575.1 Pseudonocardia pini | reverse complement strand
GGTGCTGGCCGCCGCGGTGGACGCCTGACGGTCCCGGGTCGCCGGAGGCCCGTGGCGGCCTCCGGCGACAGGCGTCACCGCGCGGAGGGGAGGTCCGCGGCGCTGCGGGGGAAGACGTACAGCGCGGTCCGCTTGTGCGGCAGCTCGTACTCGCCCAGCAGGGTCAGCCCGATGCGCTCGTCCATCCGGCGGGCGCCGACGTGGCTCGCCTCCGGATCGGACATGATCCGGGTGCAGTCCGGCTCGGCGTCGAAGACCCCGCGGATGGTGGCGAGGAACAGCTGCCCGCCCAGCCCGCGACCCGTCCGGCCCCGGTCCCCGATGGCCACGTGGTAGCCGACGTCGTGCGGGCGGGCCGCGTAGTGCCGGGCGATCACGTCCCGGGCGGCCCGGTAGAGCTCGATGTAGGCGAAGGGCTCCCCGTCCAGCGAGACGATGTAGGGCCGCGAGTAGGTGCCCGCCCACTGCCCGGCCAGCGCCCCGGCCCACTTCTCGCGGCTCCAGGCCTGCTCCCAGAACTGCGCGACGTGCTCGCTGTTCATCCAGCCGTGCACCAGGTCGAGGTCCCGGTCGACGTCGGAGCCCTCGGCGGCACACGGGTGGAAGCCCCACCGCGCGTCCGTCGCGGTCGGGACCGGGGGCGCCCCGACCGCCAGCACCTCCTCGCCCAGCCCGTCGTGCAGCTCACGGGTGGACGGGGTGGGCTCGACCCTCGGCTCAGCGCTCATGGGTGGGGTCACACACCCTGGATGATCTGCTCGAGCCGGTCGAGCATCGCCAGCCCCTGCTTGTAGTGCAGCGTGTTGAAGTACGGCAGCGGCTGCGCCCGCCCCGCCGTGACCGCGGGCAGCGCGTTCCACCCGGGGTTCCCCAGCACGTTCGACATGGTGGGCGCGGTGCCCCCGTTGTTGGTGCCCTGGATGACGATCACGTCGGAGTCGCCGAGTCGCCCCAGCTCCTCCACCGAGTAGTCCTTGACCGTGCCGGTGCCGCTGCCGAGCTCGGAGAACTGCACGCCCGCCTGGGCGAGCACCACGCCGCCCCACGAGTCGGGCAGCGCGACGGTGTACTGGCCCGGGTCGCGGCCGCCCATGACCATCGTCCACCGGGTGCGCCCCAGGACGTCCGCGTGGGT
>NZ_JACBXB010001184.1 GCF_013870575.1 Pseudonocardia pini | reverse complement strand
TGGATGGCCGGGAGCGTGCTGCTGATGCGGCTCGGCGGGCCGACGAGCCCGGTCTCGCCGGTGCTCGTCGATCTCGTGGAGGCCCGGCTCGTCGACCCGCTGCCGCTCGACGAGCAGGACCTGCTGCTGGCCGGTGCGCTGCTGGACCGGCTGACCCGGCAGGACGCCGTCGGCCTGCTGGGCCCGCGCGGGGAGTCGGCGTTCGGCATCCTGCGGACCCGGGTGCAGCCGATGCTCACGCGCGGGCCCGGGCGGGGAGAGGGCGCCGCGCCCGAGGACGCGATCCTCTACGCACCGCTGCTGAAGGACTGTCTGTACGAGATCCTCCCGCGTCGCCGGGCGGGGCGGCTGCCCGAGCTGCGGCGGCGGTTCGCCCTGCACCTGAGCATGGCCGGGCGCTTCGACGCGGCCGTCGACTGGTGTGTACGGGCAGGCGACCCGCGGCTCGCGGTCGAGGTGCTCGAGGCGGGCCTGAGCAGGCTGCCGGACCTGAGCCCGACCGTGCCGCTGGTGGAGCGCTGGGTCGAGCTGATCGGCGAGCCGTACCTGCTCGCGTCCGACGTGCTCACCGCCTGCCGGATCCGGTCCCTGCACGCGCAGCGGCGCATCGACCGGGCCGTCGTGCTGATCCACCAGCTGGAGCGGGACGGCCGGATGGACGACGTCGTGGCCGTCGACCCGGGGATCGTCGGGGTGGTGCTGTGGACCCTGCACAGCAGGCCGGGCGAGGCCGAGCACTACGTCGAGGACACCCGGGACGGCCATCGGGCGGACGCCGTCCGGTTCATGATCGCCGCGACCAACGGCACCGAGCCCGCCCTTCCGCCGCTGACCACGCGCTGGGAGAACATGGCCCCGATCGTGCACTGGGGGATGCTCTGGCAGGGCCGGTGCGGCGAGATCGTCGGCGCCGTCGGGACGCCGGACGGCGTCGACAACCCCAACGCCGTCCTCGCCGCGGCGTGGACCGGACGGACGGACGTCGCGGACGCCGCCTGGGACGCGATCCCGGAGGACAGGCGGTCCCGCCCGCACGTCCAGTTCGCGCGGGCCGCCCTGGACCTCGTTCGCGGAGACGTCGAGCGGGCCCGCCGGGCGTTGCGGGAGGGCGCGGAGGCGGCACGCAGCACGGGCGCGGA
>NZ_JACBXB010001183.1 GCF_013870575.1 Pseudonocardia pini | reverse complement strand
CGGCCGCCCGGGACCCGGCGGTAGGGCGTGACCCGCACCCGGACGTCCACGAGCACCCGGCCGTCGCCGTCGGGCCGGACGAGCCCCGGGAGGGCGAAGTCCGCGCGCTGCCTGCCCTGACCCGACCAGCCCAGGAGCACCGGACGCCGGGCGGCCAGGTAGTCGCCGAGCACCCGGGCGCGCAGGTCCGGATCGTCCTCGTCCCAGGACAGGTAGTCCGCCGCGAAGGCCGCCGCCAACGCGGAGGCCTCGGCGGGGTGGGGGACGAGGGTCGGGGGCACGTGGTCCCACGGGCCGACGGCGTGAGGTCCGCGAAGCCCTCCATGATCACTGTTCGGGAGCGCGGAGCCGCGGCGGTCGCGGCTTGTGGTGCCGAACCGGTGATCTTCGCTGAAGTCCTGCGGTGCTGGGTACTGGTGTCCGCCGTAGGTCGGCCGAGCGTCGATGGAGCCGGGTGTGCCGAGTCGGTCAGCGTCGTGTGGGGGTGGCGGGTCGAGCCGCGGGTGATCGCTGTTCGGGAACGCGGAGCCGCGGTGGTCGCGGTCCGGCGTGCCCAACTGGTGATCTTCGCTGGAGGACGGCAGGCCTAGGTACGGGCGATCGCCGTGTGTCAGTACGGCGTCGGCATATCCGGGCGTCCCGAGTCGGTGAGCATCGTGTGGGGGTGGCGGGTCGAGCCGTGGGTGATCGCTGTTCGGGAACGCGGAGCCGCGGTAGCCGCGGCTGGGCGTGCCGAACCGGTGATCTTGGCTGGAGTCCTGCGGCGCTGGGTAGTGGTGTCCGCCGTGGATCAGTGCGGCGTCGCCATAGTCGGGCGTCCCGAGTTGGTGAACGTCCCCAGGGGGCGGCGGGTCGAGGAGGGGATGATCGCCGTTCAGGAACGCGGAGCCGCGGTGGCCGCGGCTGGGCGTGCCGAACTGATGATCTTGGCTCGGGGTTCGCGGGTCGGGTGGCGAATGATCGTCGTCCGGGAACGCGGAGCCGCCATAAGCGCGGCTCGACGTGCCGAACTGGTGATCATGAGGGGAGCTCCCAGGGGCAGGCGGTCCGGTCTCGTCGGGCCCAGCCCAGCCGGGTGGTGTCCCGGTCTGCTCGGGACCCGCCTGCCGGCCCTGCGGTGCGGCGGCCCGGCTCGGCGACC
>NZ_JACBXB010001182.1 GCF_013870575.1 Pseudonocardia pini | reverse complement strand
CTGCTTGGCGTGGTTCCACTCGTAGAGCGCCCGTGCCTCGTCGATCCCCTCGTAGGCACCGGCAACGCCTCGATCCCCGCGGCGCGGGCCGGGGCGTCCGTCGTCGCGTCCGACCTGACCCCCGAGCTGCTCGAGCAGGGCCGTCGCACCGAGCCCGGGATCGAGTGGGTCGAGGCCGACGCCCAGGCGCTGCCCTTCGAGACCGGCGAGTTCGACACGGTGCTGTCCTGCGTCGGTGCGATGTTCGCCCCGTTCCACGAGCGGGCGGCGGCCGAGATGGTGCGCGTCTGTCGGTCCGGCGGCACGATCGCGATGATCAACTGGACGCCCGAGGGGTTCGTCGGGCAGCTGTTCGCGACCATGAAGCCCTTCGCCCCGCCGCCCCCGCCGGGCGCGCGGCCCGCGCCGCTGTGGGGCAGCGAGGCACACGTCCGGGAGCTGTTCGGAGCGGGCGTCCGGTCGCTGACGGCCGAGAAGCGGACCATCACGTTCGCCGTCTCCGACTCCCCGCTCGCCTTCCGCGAGTGGTGGAAGGCGAACTACGGCCCGACGATCGCCGTCTACGCCGCGAACGCCGCCGACCCGGACCGGACCGCCGCCCTCGACGAGGCGTTCCTGCGGTTCCTCACCGAGAGCCGCGAGGGCACCACCTGGGAGTCCGAGTACCTCCTGATCACGGCAGAACGGTCCTGACGGACCTGCCTCGGACGTATCGGACGGTGCCGTCCTGGGCTCTTCTCCTTCGGGGGCGGGTGTGGGCACCCGCCCGCCCCCGAACCGGCGGGAGGCGGGGATGACGGACACGAGCGGGCCGACCACGGTCGTCCGGCTGCTCGGACCACCCCGGGTGGAGGGCCCCGGGCTCCCCGTCCCCCGCGGGCGCAAGCCGTGGGCGCTGCTCGCGCTGCTGCTGACCTCGACCGGTCCGGTCCCGCGCGGGCGGGTCCTGGACCTGCTGTTCACCGAGGCGGAGGATCCGCAGGCCGCGCTCCGCTGGACGCTCAGCCAGGCCCGCCGCGCCGTCGGGTCCGCGATCCGGATCGACGGCGACCCGTTGCGCTGCGAGATCGGCGAGGGCGTGCGGGTGGACGTCGTCGACGTGGTGGCGGGCCGCATGCCCGCGGGCTGGCCGCTCGCCGAGG
>NZ_JACBXB010001181.1 GCF_013870575.1 Pseudonocardia pini | reverse complement strand
GTGGCGGACCGCCGCGCCGGGCGCCGGGGGGCCGTCGCGGCGTGGGTGGTCGTGGGGCTCGCGGTGCTGGTCCTGGGTGGGTACTGGCTGTTCTGAGCGGCCTCCCCGATCGCACGTTTCGTGCTCTCAGCGCGGCAAGATCGCGAGTTGTGTGCGGTCAGTGCTGTGCGCACCGCGCTGAGAGCACGAAACGTGCACTCGCTACGCCGGTCGCAGCGCCACGAGCTCGCCGCCCCGCTGCTCCACCAGCACGCCCCCCTGCGTCGCGAGGGTGACCCCGCCCGTGTAGCCGCCCCGGTCCACCGGGATCGTCCGTTGCACGACGCCCCGCACCGGATCCACCACCGCGATCCCCGCGGGCACCGGGACCAGCCAGGACTGCGCGTACGCCGTGCCGGGGCCCAGGGTGTCCCGGAGCGTCCAGACGGGGGCCAGCCCCGTGCGGTCCAGCGCGATCGTGCGCGACCCGCTCCACCAGTACACGCGGCCGGTGTCGCTCGCGGTGCGCCCGATCCGGTCCGCGGGCGGGGCGACCTCGGACTCCGGGACGTCGAGCCCGATCAGCGCGACCTGGTTGCCCGCGCGGTCCAGGATCTGCAGCTCCGGCGGCCCGGGGAGCAGCACGGCCTCCCGGTCCACGGACACGGCGAGCAGCTGCACCCCGCGGGTCGACAGCTGCGCGGAGAACTCGACGGTCGGGGTGTCCGCGTCCCCGGTGCCGTCCGGGCGGAGCACGGTCAACCGGTCCGCCGCGTCCGCGGGACAGCTCTCGATCACGCCGAGCCTGCCCGCGGCGACCGCGATCGAGGTGTACGTGCAGCCCGTGCGTGGTTGCCGGTCCGGCTGCGCCGGGGCCACCACCGCGCCGTACTGCAGCGTGGTGACCAGGTCCGAGCGCATCGTCTCGAGGTAGTCGGCGCTGCTCGCCACCACCACGCTGCCCGCGGCGGTGAGGCGCGCCCCGGGCCGGACGTCGAGGTTCGAGGCGGGCCCGCGGCCGCCCAGGTCGGGATCGAACGAGGCCAGCTCGCTGCACCACTCGCCGTCGGCCGAGGGGTAGACCGCCAGGACCCGGCCGAAGCCTTCGCCGACCGTGCAGAGGGGGCGGTCGCGGGTGTAGGTCCAGCGCGGCGCGCCGGTGTCCGCCG
>NZ_JACBXB010001180.1 GCF_013870575.1 Pseudonocardia pini | reverse complement strand
GCCCTGCGCATCGCCGCTCCGCCGGAGCTCCGCCGTCCGTTCCTCGACCAGGCGGCCGCGCTGCGGCCCCTGATGGCCGAGCGGATCGAGACGGGCACCGCGTCCGCGGGATTCGCCGAGGACCTGCTCCGCAGGATGGCGGGTGACCGGTCGCCCGCCGCTCCCGGGATCGCCCTGACCGATCGGGAGCAGCTGGTCCTGCGCTACCTGTCAGGGACCCTGTCCAACGCCGAGATGGCCGCCGCGCTGCACCTGTCCGTCAACACGATCAAGACGCACCAGCGGATGATCTACCGCAAGCTCGGCGCCACCGGGCGGCGCGACGCCGTGCGCCGCGCGAAGCAGCGTCGCCTCCTCTGAGGCCGGCTCCTCGGCGACGTCCCACGGGTGATCGGCTCATGCCGCCGGGATGAGCCCCGCTCACCCCGTCCGACCGGAGACTGTGGACCCCGCCGGACCCGGTCAGGAGACGTGCATGCTTCCCGAGCCCGCCGAGCGACCCTGCGGTCCCACCTCGAGGGGTCCGTTGTCCGCGATCGAGCGGACGGTGCTCGTCCTGCTCCCGACACCGTTGTCGGTGGCGGAGATCGCCGCCCACCTGCGGATCTCCGACACGGCCGCCAGGGAGCACATCCGGTCGGTCTACCGCGCGCTGCGGGTGAGCAGCCGTCGGACCGCGGTGTGGGAGGCGCAGGACCGCGGCCTGCTGCCCTGACCGGGGCGGCACAGGGATAGGCTCCCCCCGGCTTGCGACTCCCCGACGCGCGGCGCGTCCGCAGCCGGCGAGGAGTACGGGTGTGGGCGACGATCCCGACCAACTGTCCGATCAGGTCTCCGATCGGTTCTCCGACCAGCAGAGCCGCCGCACGGTCCTGCAGGCCATGCGGGCCCTGCTCTCCGACGACCACAACTACGAGCGTGGCGTCGAGGCGCTGACCGCGCTCGTCGACCGCGTCGGTCGGGAGGGCGGGCCGGAGGCGCTCCGGGCCGTCTCCGTGGAGCTGGCGCTCGCACTGGCCTCGGTCCTGGAGCGCATCGCGCAGGACCAGGGGCTCGCGGCCGAGGACGTCGTCGAGGTGTGGTTCGCGGGCTAGGGGGCTGGTCGCCCGCCGCGGGTGATGCCGCGGGCTCCCGGCCCGCCGACAGTGGCCCGGAC
>NZ_JACBXB010001179.1 GCF_013870575.1 Pseudonocardia pini | reverse complement strand
AGCAGACCCAGCCGGTCGGGCCGCACCCCGACGCGGCGCAGCGGGCCGAGGCCGCGCTCCACGGCGGCCACGACGGCGTCGATCCTGGTGGTGAGGGTGAACAGGTTCGCCGCGGCGAGGGCGGCGACCAGGCCGAGCACGGTGACCAGGGCGGCCTGCGGGCCCACCAGCCACAGCTGCAGCGCCCCGACGAACACCGCGAGGACGAGCAGCATCCGCAGGACCTGCCAGACCCGGCGCCAGGGCGGGTGGGCGACGACGTAGCCGAGCGCGGCGAGCGTGCAGGCACCCGCGAGCCACGACACGTCCCGCCGCACGACCACGAGCGTGACGAACACCAGCAGCACCAGCAGCTTCGGCCCCGCGGACAGGCGGTGCACCAGGCTGTCGCCCGGCGCGTACAGGCCGAGGGGGTTCACGCGACCAGCTCGCGGTAGTAGCGGATCGCCGGGCCGGGCGTGTCGTCGGCGACGACCTTCCCGCCGTCGAGCACCACCACGCGGTCGAAGTCGGCGAGCAGGTCCAGGTCGTGGGTGACCACCAGGACCTGCTGGCGCAGCTCGGCCAGGATCTCGGCGAACCGGCGGGTGTTGCGCAGGTCCAGCAGGGTGGTCGGCTCGTCGCAGACCAGGACGTCCGGGTCGAGCGCGAGCATCCCGCACAGCGCGAGGAGCTGCTTCTGACCGCCGGAGAGCTGGTGGGCCGGATGGTCCGCGTAGCCCTCCAGCCCGTGGGCGGCGAGCACCGCCGCGGCCCGCCTCGCCCGCTCCTCGCGGTTCCTGACGGTGCGGCGCAGGGAGAACGCCACGTCCTCCCCCGCCGTCGGCATCACGATCTGGCTGTCCGGGTTGGTGAACACGAAGCCGACCCGACGGCGGACCTTCGCGCCCTCCGAGGTCGGGTCCAGCCCGTCGACGAGCACCCGGCCGGAGGTGGGGCGCACCAGTCCGTTCACCATCCTGGCCAACGTGGACTTGCCGGACCCGTTGGCGCCCACGAGACCCACGCGCTGCTCAGGGAGGGCGAGGGTGACGTCGTCGAGCACCACGCGGTCCCCGTAGCGGTGCCCGACAGACTCGTAGGCGATCATCGGACGGCCTCCCAGAGCGCGGCGACGCCCACGCCACCGCCTGCCGAGAGGGCGGTGAGGCCGAGCCCGCC
>NZ_JACBXB010001178.1 GCF_013870575.1 Pseudonocardia pini | reverse complement strand
GCGGCGGGTCTTGCCGTTGGGGCCGCCGGAGAGCTGTACGGCGCGTCGTGCGGCCCGGCGGACGCGCCCGTCGACCTGATCCTGCGCAGTCGGACCAGGACACCACCGGGCGTCCGCCCGCGCCGGGTCCACCTCCATCACGACGAGGTGGGCATGCGGGCGGGAGTCTCGGTCACGCTGCCTGCGCGCACCGCGTTCGACATCGCCCGCTGGGCGCCGACGCCGACCGAGCGCGTCGCCGGTGCGGACGCCGTCGCCCACCGGTGCGGTGTCGACGCCGACGCGATCCGGAGGGTCTGGCGCCACCACCCCGGGGCCCACGGCACCGTCGACCTCCCCCGGGTGCTCGGTCTGCTGAATCCTGCCGCGGAGTCGCCGATGGAGTCGCGGATCAGGATGGCGCTGGTCCTGGCAGGCCTGCCGGCGCCGCGGGTGCAGTTCCGGACCGGCAGGCACCGCCTCGACCACGCCTATCCCGAGGTACTGCTCGGCATCGAGCACGACGGCGGCCACCACCGCGAGCCCGAACAGGCGCGTCGCGACCTCGCCCGGGAGGCCGAGCTCGCGCGAGCCGGGTGGCGGCTGCTGCGCTACCCGTCGCACGTGGTGCTCGGCTCGCCCGAGCTCATCGTGGCGGAGGTCCGCTCGATCCTCGCCGGCTTCTCCGACGGGCGCGCACTGCTCCGTTCATGATCGGCGATTCGGTGCTCCCAGTGCTGTGCCCACAACGCTGAGCGCACGCAAACAGCGACCTTGCCGCGCTGAGAGCACGAAACGTGCGATCTTGGACCGCGAACGCCGAAAGACCGCGGGACCGCTAGTCGATCAGATCCATCCCCGTCCCCGTCCGCCCGTGCATGGCGGGGGCCGGGGTGCCGTTCGGGGAGCCGCCCTTCCACAGCTGGCTGCGGCCCCGCGAGACGGTGCGCAACGCCTTGGTCAGGGTGTCCTCGAACTCGGCGAGCTTGGCGTCGACGTACCCGTCGCACTCCTGCCGCAGCCGGTCCGCCTCGCCCTCGGCGTTGTCGATCAGCCGCGCGGACTCGGCGTGCGCCGCCCTGACGACCTCGGTGCCGGACACCAGCCGGGCCTGCTCGGCCTGCCCGCGTGGTGTTCTGGGTGTGCACCGTGACGCCCATGCTCTGCCGGTCGGTCTGGATG
>NZ_JACBXB010000117.1 GCF_013870575.1 Pseudonocardia pini | reverse complement strand
GCCCGCCCCGCCGCGGACCACCTGGCGCTCCAGCGGGGTGGCGGCGATCTCGGGATCGCCGGTCGCCTGGTAGAGGGCCAGACGCAGTGCGCTCGGCTCCGCCTGCTCCACCGCGGCGCGGATGAGGTGGTCGTCGACCATCGAATGTCTCCTCAGGACTTTCTGACGTGATGTCTGCGTTTTCGGGCACACGGGTGCGCGCGTCGGCGCGGCGGGATCACGACATGGTGACTCCCCCGTTGGGCCGCAGGGTCTGTCCCGTGGTGAAGGCCGCGGCGTCGCTCGCCAGGTAGAGCATCGCGAGCGCGATGTCGCGGGGCGTGCCGGTGGTCTGCAACGGGGCGCCGCTCGCGCGCTGGGTGAGCAGGCGCTCGCGGGCGTCGGTGTCCACGCGACCCTCGGAATCGGTGTAGTGCAGGGCGACCATCGGCGTCTCGACGAACCCCGGCGCGACGGCGTTGCACCGCACGCCCGCCGGGCCGAGCTCTGCGGCTGCGGTCCTGGTGAGATGCAGGACCGCCGCCTTGGTCATCCCGTAGCCGGACAGCCCCGGGACGCCGAGCTCACCGCCGGTCGAGGCGACGTTGACGATGGACCCGCGGCCCGCGGCCGCCATCCGCCGCCCGGCCGCCGCGGTCCCCCAGTAGACGCCGAGCTGGTTCACGTCGATGATCGTCCTGACCTGCGCCTCCTCGGCCTCGGCGAGGGAGAAGTACCGCAGCACGCCCGCGACGTTCGCCCAGACGTCCAGCCTGCCGAAGGCCGCGAGGGCGGCGTCGGCCAGCGCCTCGACCTCGGCCCGGACCGTGACGTCCGTAGGGCACACGAGCGCGGTGTGGCCGGCATCGCGGACGAGCCGGGCCGTGTCCTCGAGGCCCACGGCATCCCGGTCGGCGAGGGCGACGTCCGCGCCCGCCCGGGCGAAGACGAGCGCGGTCTCGCGGCCGATCCCGCTCGCCGCGCCGGTCACGACGGCGGCGCGGCCCGTGAGCCCGAAGGCGTCGAGGACCGTGTCGCGCACTGGGGTTGTGGTCATGTCGTTTGGACCTCCGTGGACGCGGTGACCTCGGCGACGAACCGGCCCACCGAGGTGGCGGCCGCCTCGCTGCCCGAGGCCTCCGGATAGCCGATGTGCCAGGCGTGGGGCAGCCCGTCGTAGAGCTCCAGACGGGCGCCGGGGGCCACCGCGGCCAGCCCGACGGCGTCCTCCCGCAGGCTCTCCGTGGTGCTCGCCTGGACGAGTAGCGGCGGCTGCCGCGACCAGTCCCCGAGCAGGGGGGAGGCGTAGGGATCGGTCGCCGGATGTCCGGCGAGGTAGAGCGCGGCCGCGGTGTCGGCCGAGGCCTTCGGGAACAGGGGGTCGGTGTCCTCGGCGAACGAGGCGGAGGCGTTGCGCAGGTCCAGCCACGGCGAGCACAACACGCCCCCGAGGGGTGCGGGCAGGTCACGGTCCGCGACGGCGAGCAGCAGCGCCGCGGCCAGCCCGCCGCCCGCCGACTCACCGCCGACGACGACGCGTCGCCCGCCCGCCGCGGTGTAGGCCAGGACGGCGTCGAGCAGGGCCTCGGGATAGGGGTGCTCCGGGGCGAGCCGGTAGTCGACGGAGACCACCTCGACACCGCACCGCACGGCCAGGCCCGCGTTCCACCGGCCGAACCCGCGGGCTGTGCCCAGGCGGTAGCCGCCGCCGTGGAACCAGAGCAGCACCGGGTCCTGTGCCGAGACGCCCGGCGGCACGTAGCGCGTGACGGGTACGCCGTGCCACGTCGTCGGGACCACGGACACGCCGGGGCACTCCGGCGTGGCGTCGGCGCGGACCCGGATCGCGTCGAGTGCGGCGTCCGCGGCGGGGCCGCGGGTCACGAGGCGGTCCGCTGCTCGTCGGCCGACGGGACGCGCCCGCCGATCGCCCGGGTGAGCCCGAGACCGGTGTCGACGACCCGGTCGGCGATCCGGCCGATCTCCGCCCCGGTCCAGGTCCCGTGGCAGACCAGGCTGATCGCGAAGACGACCGCGCCGTCCGGTCCGAAGACCGGGGCGATGATCATCTCGACCTCGTAGGTCTCCTCGGGGTGGCTGTCGAGCAGCTCGTAGTGCGTACCGATGGCCTCGGCGAGCTCCTGGACCCGCTCGCGCAACCCGTCGGCGACCGGTCGGTGGTTGTGCAGGGTGATGGCCTCGCCGAACGCGGTGAGCAGTGCGTTGCGCAGGACGACCGCGTACCCACGGGACCGGACCTCGTCCAGCGCGGCGCGCAGTCGGGCGACGGAGTCGGCGTCCGGCGTGCCGAGGACGCCGTCGGGGTGCCGCGATCCGCGCTCCCACCAGCGCTCGATCTCGCCGGGACCGCCGTAGGCCAGCCAGATCTCGCCGAACGGGGGCATGAACGGGATCCGGACGCCGACGGTGAGCCCGCGGGTCCGCTGGGTGGCCCGACCCTCCACGGCCAGGATGAGCAGGTCCTCGCCCAGCACCACGCTGCCGATGCACTCGGAGTCGATCTCGGCGGCGAGCCGGGCGAGCTCGGGGCGGGCGAGGTCGACCACGGGGTGCCGGGCGATCGCGGCGTGGCCCACCGCCACCAGGGCCGGGCCGAGCTCGTAGGTCTTGTGGCGCGGGTGCCGCACCAGATAGCCCTTGTCCAACAGCGCCTGGAGTACCGACGAGAGCGACGACGGGCTCGCGCCGACGGCGGCCGAGAGCTCCGAGAGCGTGAACGCACGACCCGGGTTGGTCGTGAAGTAGTCCAGGACGGAGACGGCGCGCGTGGCCGAACGCGCGGAGGGCGCTGGCATGACCTCACCTCGATGTGGATGCCGATGTCTCGGTCATCTTGACAACGCATCGATTGTTTCGCAACGGTATTCGTGAACCAGGAAGCAATTTCGAAATGACGAAAAATGCCGATGACAGGGTCGTCGTGGGTGAGAGGACGGGTCCGATGATCGATCTGGGGCTGGAGGGCAAGCGGGCCGTCGTGGCGGGGGCGGGGTACAACCCGGTCCGCGCGGGGCACGGACGCTGGTCGGCGCAGCTGTTGGGAGCGGCGGGAGCCTCGGTCGCGTGCGTCGACATCGACGAGGGGCGGGCGAAGGCGATCGCGGCCGAGATCACCGAGGCCGGGGGACAGGCGCTGCCGATCGTCGCGGACGTGCGCGAGCCGGACGAGGTGGTCCGCGCGTTCGACCTGGTCACCGCCGAGTTCGGTGGCGTGGACGTGTGTGTGGACATCGTCGGGCTCGCCACCTGGGACGGGCTGCTGGACATCACCCCGCAGGCCTGGGACGCGCAGCTGCGGGAGAACCTCACCCAGGTCTTCTACGTCTGGCAGGAGGCGGCCCGGCGGATGGTCGGGCAGGGGTCGGGCGGGTCGCTGGTGGCGTTGGCGTCGATCGACGGGATGGTCGCCGCGGCGTTCCACGGGGCCTACGGCGCCGCGAAGGCGGGCGTGATCTCGCTGGCGAAGACCTTCGCCCACGAATTCGGGCGCTACGGCATTCGCGCGAATGTGGTGGCCCCGGGCAATGTCGGCGGCGGCAATATGGATCAGCCGCCGGGGGAGTACGCGGTCAACGGGATCAATCCGCTCGCCGCCCCGCGGACGGTCGACATCGCGAACTCCGTGCTGTTCCTGTGCTCCGATCTCGCGGCTCGCACGACCGGGCAGGTGCTCGTGGTCGACGGCGGCGCCACCACGGCCGAGCTGTGGGGGGTCACCGAGGAGATGCTCCCCGGCCTGCGGGTCGCGCTCCCCTGAGCACGGACCCGCACACGGCGTCGGGGATCGACGCCGTGCGCGGCTGGGTCCGGCCCGCCCCGAACGGTGTCAGAGCTCGGCGAGGATGGGGGTGGGGTGCACTTTCGGACCGGGTGTGTAGCGGACGGGCAGGAAGGCGAAGCCTGCGTTGACGCAGGCGAAGACGTAGGACTCCGCCTTCTCCTGCACCACTTCGTAGTCCGGCAGCCGGGTCAGGAACTCGCGTATGACCGTCTGGAAGATCGCGCGGGCGAGGTGTGAGCCGAGGCAGCGGTGGATGCCGGAGCCGAAGGCGACGTGGCGGTTCGGGGCGCGGCCGAGGTCGACCTGCTCCGGGTTCGGGAACTCCTCCGGATCCCAGTTGGCTGCGCGGTACATGAACCACATGCGATCGCCGCGGCCGATCTTCTCGCCGTGCAGCTCGAAGTCCTGGGTCGCGGTCTTGGCCAGGCCCACCGCGGGGCTGACGTAACGGAGGAACTCCTCGGTCGCGGTGCGGAGGTAGGCGTCGTCGGTGAGCAGGCGCTGCCGTTCCTCGGGCCGGTCCTGGAGCCAGCGGACGGCCCCGGCCAGGAGTCCGGCGGTCGTGTCGAACCCCCCGACCAGGATGTCGTAGACGAGGTCCTTGACCGTCTCGTCGGTGAGCGGCTCGCCGTCGATCTCGGCCGCGATGAGCTCGTCGACCAGCCCTGTCCCAGGCTCGAGACGGCGGGCGGCGATGGTCTCGGACAACCGCTTCTGGATCCCCGGGATGCCCGCCTCGGAGTCGCCGCCGCCGGGCACGCCGGTGAAGGTCTGGTGGATGCGTTCGGCGTAGAAGCGCCAGTCCTCCAGGGGGAGGCCGAGGATGTCGAGCGTGACGAGCGCGGTGACCGGGCTGCCGACCTGCATCACGAAGTCGGCCTCGCCGTCGGTGACCATGTGGTCGATCACCTCGGTGGCGTACCGCTGGATCATCGGCCGGAGCTGCTCGACGACCCCCGGGCTGAAGGGCTTGGCAAGCAGCCTGCGCAGCCCGTCCCACTCCGGCGGGTCCGCCTCGTTCGGCAGGGCGCGGTAGCCCTCGGCCGTCGGGATGGTGAGCCCGCCGGAGAGCTTGCCGTTCTCGTCGGTGAACTTGACCGTCGAGTACCGGTCCCGGTCGCGGAGACCCTCCGTCACCGGGGCGTGCCCGCTGATCAGCCAGTGCCCGTCGTGGCTCTCGGTCCAGCGCACGGGGCAGCCGCGCACCTCGGCCTCGAACTCCGTGGTCCGTTCGCGGTACTCCGGGGAGTGGATGTCGATGTCGGCCATCAGCCCTCCTGCGCTCGCCTCGTCGCGTCGCCCACTGGGTGGTCCGCTGTGCGGAACGTCGTACCAGCGTCGTGCGTCACATCGTGGAGCCGGAGACGCCCCGTGTCAATTCCCTTCGGGTCCGGTGCGCGGAGGTTGACAGTGGGGTCGGTGGCGAGCCAGCATTCAGGAGCAACGCGCGGAACGCTGTACCACTGTGCGGACCGGCTCGCTGACGAGCCGCTAGGAGCGAAGGAGTCACCGATGACCGAGGCCGCAGTCGCGGACGCGCCGCAGGACCACGCCGACCCGACGCGAGTCGCCGCCGAGTGGCTCTCCGCCTTCGAGCGGGCGGCGGGCGCCGGGGACCTCGACGCGCTGGAACGCCTCTTCGTGGCGGACTGCTGGTGGCGCGATCTGCTGTGCGTCAACTGGGACCTGACCACGGCGCGCGGTGTGGCGAGTGTGCGTGAGAGCTTCGGCAAGCGGCTCGCCGCCACCGGGTTCCGCGACATGGTCGTGGCGACCGACGTCCCGGCGGGAGTGGCGGACGGGGTGCTCACCGCCTTCCACGAGTTCGACACCGCGATCGCGCACGGGCGCGGGGTCCTGCGGCTCATGCAGCAGGAGGACGGCGAGTGGCGGGCGTGGACGTTCCTCACGGCCATGCAGGACCTGCACGGGCACGAGGAGCAGCGCACGTCCGTGCACGACGCCGCGCGCGAGAAGCACAACCAGCCGGTCGAGCAGCGGGAGACGTGGACGCAGTACCGCGAGCGCGAGCGCGAGTTCGCCGACTCCGAGCCCACGGTCGTCGTCGTCGGAGCGGGGCACGCGGGACTGAACATCGCCGCCCGGCTCGGCCACCTCGGGGTGCCCACACTCGTCCTCGAGCAGACCCCGCGCGTCGGTGACGTCTGGCGCAACCGCTACCACAACCTCTCGCTGCACGACACCAAGTGGTACGGGCAGATGCCCTACCTGAGCTACCCGGACAACTGGCCCGTGTTCGCGCCCAAGGAGATGATCGCGGACTGGTTCGAGGCCTACGCGTGGATGCTCCAGCTCAACGTCTGGACGAACAGCGCGGTCCAGAGCGCGACGTACGACGAGGCGGCCGGTCGGTGGACGGTCACCGTGACGCGCGACGGCGAGACCCGGGAGCTGCACCCCAAGCACGTCGTGTTCGCGACCGGCGCCTTCGCAGGCGCCCCGGACATCCCGGAGCTGCCGGGCGTCGACCGGTTCCGTGGCATCGCCGTGCACTCGAGCGCGCACGCGGGCGGGCGCGGGCTCCAGGGGAAGAAGGTCGTGGTCGTGGGCACCGGCGCGAGCGCCCACGACGTCGCCCAGGACGCCTGCGAGATGGGCGCAGACGTGACGATGGTCCAGCGCGGCCCGACCTACGTCATCTCCAGCCAATACGGCGTGCCCGCGATGCACGAGGCGCTGTACAGCGAGTCCAGCCCGCCGGTGGAGCAGTCCGACCTGGTCGCCCTGTCGTTCCCGTGGCACCTGTTCCTCGAGACCGCCGGGCCGGGCGTCCAGCAGCTCGCCGAGATCGACAAGGAGCTGCTCGACGGGCTGCGGGCCGCCGGTTTCCGGCTGACCGACGGCATCAACGGCTCCGGCCTCTTCGGGCTCAGCCTCATCCGGGGCGGGGGCTACTACATCGACAAGGGCTGCTCGCGGCTGATCGCCGACGGCCGGATCGCCCTGCAGCACGGCGAGGTCGAGCGCTTCACGCCGGACGGCGTCGTCTACTCCGACGGCACGGAGGCGCCCGCCGACATCGTCGTCTTCGCCACGGGGTGGCCCAACATGCGCGACACGATCCGGCCGATCGTGGGCGACGACCTGGCGGACCGGCTGACCACGGTGTGGGGGCTGGACGAGCAGGGCGAGATCAAGGGCGTCTTCCGCCCGTCCGGGCACCCTCGACTGTGGTTCATGGCGGGCGGCTTCCAACAGTCGCGCTACGGCTCGAAGCTGCTCGCGCTGCAGATCAAGGCCGTCGAAGAGGGGCTGCACGAGTTCGCGTGAGCACACCGCACACCACCGTCGAGGAGGACACCGTGAGCACCGGGGACGAGCGGAACGGGCGCCACTACGACGTCGTCGTGGTCGGCGCCGGGATGGGTGGCATCTACGCGATCCACCGCTTCCGGTCCCAGGGCCTGTCCGTACTGGGCATCGAGGGCGCCCCGGACGTCGGCGGCGTCTGGTACCACAACGCCTACCCCGGTGCCCGGGTCGACATCGAGAGCGCTAACTACTGCTACTTCTTCGATCCCGAGCTGTACCGGGAGTGGAGCTGGACGGAGCGCTACGCGGCCCAGCCGGAGATCCTGGCCTACCTGCGCCACGTGGCCGACCGGTACGAGGTCCGCCCGCACATCGCGTTCGAGCAATGGGTGAACGGCGCGCAGTGGGACCCGGAGTCGAACCGCTACCACGTCACCACCGACGCGGGCCTCGCGGTGACCGCGCAGTTCCTGGTCATGACGAGCGGTCAGCTGTCGAAGGCGCGGGACCCGGACTTCCCGGGTCTCGCGGACTTCCGCGGCGAGTGGTTCCAGACCTCGCACTGGCCGCACGAGCCGGTGCAGCTGGCGGGCAGGCGCGTCGGCGTGATCGGCACCGGCTCGTCCGGGGTCCAGACGATCACCGCCGTGGCGAAGGAGGCCGCGCACCTGCACGTCTTCCAGCGCACCCCGAACTACTCGGTCCCCGCCTACAACCGGCCCGCGGACCAGCGCAAGTACGCGCGGCTCGCGAGCAAGGTCGAGGAGGTCTACCGGGAGATCATGCAGACCCCCGGTGGGCTCATCCTGCCCCCGGGCCGGGGCTCGTCGAAGGACTACACCGCCGAGCAGATCCAGCAGATGCTGGAGGAGCGCTGGGCGTTCGGCGGCCAGTCGCTCCTGTCGCTGTTCACCGACCAGGGCATCGATCCCGAGGTCAACGAGGTTGTGGCGGAGTTCGTCCGGACGAAGGTGCGCGACACGGTGCGGGACCCGGAGACCGCCGAGCGGCTCGTCCCCGACGCGTACCCGATCGGCGTCCGGCGGCTGTGCATCGACACCGGCTACTACGAGACCTTCAACCGGGACAACGTCACCCTGGTGGACCTGCGCGAGGAGCCGATCGAGCGGCTCGTCCCGCAGGGCATCCGGCTGGCGAGCGGACGTGAGATCGAGCTCGACGTCGTGATCTTCGCGCTGGGCTTCGAGGCGTTCACCGGGGCGCTCGACGGGGCGGACATCCGCAACGAGGAGGGGCGCAGGCCCAGCGACAACTGGACCCGGGGCCCGCGGACCTTCCTCGGCCTGACGACCACCGGGTTCCCGAACCTGTTCCTGGTCACCGGGCCCGCCAGCCCGTCGGTCCTGGCCAACATGAACGTGGCCAACGTGCAGCACCTCGACTTCGTCGCCGACCTCGTCGCGCACATGCGGGAGCGCGGGTACGAGCGGGTCGAGCCGACCGTCGAGGCCCAGGACGAGTGGACGGAACACGTGGCGTCGATCGCGGAGCCGATGCTCCGCCGCAAGGTCGACAACTACATGGTGCACGTGAACCGGGACGACGACTCCCGCGTCTTCATCCCCTACCCCGGCGGGTTCGGGGACTACGTCACGCGGTGCCAGGCCGTCGTGGACGACGGCTACGCCGGTTTCGACTTCAAGTAGGAGCACACGTGCACACCTCGTACCAGCCGTTCGTCGACGGGGAGCCGGTCACGGCGACCGGCGGGACCTTCGTCACCCGGAACCCGGCCGACGGCGAGGTGCTCGCCGAGGTCGGCAGGGGTCTCGCGGCCGACGTGGACGCGGCCGTCCGGGCCGCCGAGCGCGCACTGCCCGCGTGGTCGCGGCCGAAGCCCGCCGAGCGCGGCCGGATCCTGCTGCGGCTGGCCGCCGTCCTGCGGGAGCACGCCGACGAGCTGGCCCGGCTCGAGACGCTGGACAACGGCCAGGCCCTGGTCCAGTCGCACGGGGACGTCGAGACCGCGGCCCGGTACTTCGAGTTCTACGGCGGCGCCGCGGACAAGCTGCACGGCGAGACCATCCCGCTGGGCGCGGACTACCTGTCGTACACGGTGAACGAGCCGTTCGGCGTGGTGGGTTTCGTGCTGCCGTGGAACGCGCCGCTGAACCAGGCCGCACGCGGGCTCGGCCCGGCACTCGCCACCGGGAACGTCGCCGTGGTCAAGCCCGCCGAGGACACCCCGCTCACGTCGCTGGAGCTGGCCCGGCTCGCGCTCGAGGCGGGGGTGCCGCCCGGCGTCCTGAACGTGGTGCCGGGCTACGGGCACGAGGCGGGGGCCGCGCTCGTCGAGCACCCCGGCGTGCGCAAGATCGCCTTCACCGGCTCGGTCGACACCGGGGCGCTCATCGCCCGCACCGCCGCCGACCGGCTCGTGCCGGTGACCCTGGAGCTGGGCGGCAAGTCGCCGAACATCGTGTTCCCGGACGCGGACCTCGACGCCGTGGCCCGGAGCTCGTGGATCGGGTTCACCTTCAAGTCCGGCCAGGTCTGCTCCGCCGGGACCCGGCTGCTGGTGCACGCCGACGTCTACGACGACGTCGTCGAGCGGCTGGTCACCCGGGCCGCCGGTGCCACGCTCGCCCCCGGTCTGGAGAACCCCGACCTCGGCCCGCTCGCCACCGCCGCCCAGTTCGAGAAGGTGACCGGCTACCTCGAGCTGGGTGTCGAGGAGGGGGCCAAGGTCGCCGTCGGCGGCGGCGTCCCCGACGACCCGGCGCTGCGGGCGGGGCACTTCGTCCAGCCGACGATCTTCACCGAGGTGGAGAACTCCATGCGGATCGCCCAGGAGGAGATCTTCGGCCCGGTGCTGTGCGCCATCCGGTTCACCTCCGACGAGGAGGCGGTGCGGATCGCCAACGACACCCGGTACGGCCTGGCGGCGGGGGTGTGGACGACCGACCTGTCCCGCGCCCACCGCGTGTCCGCGCAGCTGCAGTCCGGTCAGGTGTTCGTCAACGAGTACTTCGCGGGCGGCGTCGAGACCCCCTTCGGCGGCTTCAAGTCCAGCGGCTACGGCCGGGAGAAGGGCTTCGAGGCACTGAAGCACTACACCCAGACCAAGACCGTCACCCTGCGGGTCTGACCGTGCGGAGCACGATGCAGGACGGTCCTCTGACGGTCGGTCGGCTGCTCCGGCACGCCGCCGCGGTCCACGGCG
>NZ_JACBXB010001177.1 GCF_013870575.1 Pseudonocardia pini | reverse complement strand
ACAGTCCTGAGCGCGGTTCCGGCTGTGGGTCGATCGCGGCCTCCCCGGGCCCGGGTGCCTTCCGCGGTTGCGGAGAAATCTGACGGTCAGGCGGGCCGATGGTCGGATCTCGGAGCGTTTCGGCCGAGGCTGTGGGTCCGAGCGTCTCGGCCGGGACCGGTTCGAACCCGAGGAACGGCTCTGTGCACAGCACCGAGGGGTGTCCGAGGGTGCGGCGAGCGCACGATCGGCGCCGGTGCCTGGGGACGCGTCGCCGCAGGGCCCTCGAGCAGGTCACGATCAGGTCACGGTGTGCTCCGCCGGTGATCCCTCGCGTCCCGGCTGCCGTAACCGTGGGGTCGGGAACCCGCCCGACACGCGAGAGGAGTGCCATGACGACCGGTGCCGCCACCCGAACCGCACCGTCCGGGCTGGTCACGGCCCTGCGCGTGACGGCCGTGCTCGCCGTGCTGGTGATCGTGGTCCAAGGGGTCACGGCCGGGGAGATCCTCGGGCAGAGCCGCTCGGCCGAGATGCTGCACAACCTGGGGGCCTACGGCGTCCACGCGTTCACGGGGCTCGCGATGATCGCCGCGGTCCTGGTGGTCCGCGCGACCGGGGCGCGACCGTGGCCCGCCGTGCTGGCCGCCGTGGTGTTCGTCGTGACCTTCCCGCAGGCCGCGCTCGGGAGCTACGGCGTGATGGTCGTGCACGTGCCGCTCGCCATGGTGCTGCTGGTGGGGTCGGTGTGGGTGCTCGTCTGGTCCTTCACCGGCACCCGCGGCTGAGGGGGCGCGGCGTGCCGCCGGACGACCTGCTGCTGGCCGGGCTGGGCACGGGCGACGCGGACCTGTCCGCGGCGTTCGTGCGCCGGTTCCAGCACCGGGTCTTCGGCGTCGCGCTCACGGTGCTGGGCGACGTCCGGCAGGCCGAGGACGTGGCCCAACAGGCCTTCGAGCGGGCCTGGCGGCACGCCTCGGTCTACGACCCGCGGCGCGGTTCGGTGGGTGCGTGGCTGGTGACGATCACCCACAATCTCGCCGTCGACGCCGTCCGGGCGAGGCGGACGGAGCCGGTCGACCCCGTGGACATGGAGGCGCTGGTGGGGACCGGGGACGGGTCCTCACCAAGTACGGCCTCAACGGCCAGGTAGCGGTCACGGGCCAGGACGCCACCGCCGAC